>NZ_JAWQUO010000012.1:0-142595 GCF_033446605.1 Iodobacter sp. CM08
GGAAAGCTATTTAGGCTGGCGGCGATGGTTAGACCGCGCAGGCCAAAATATCACGGCAAAATCAGGGATTGAGCAGGCGATAGGAAAAAATATCCTTTTCAACTATTAATGCAGACAGAGCCTTCACTAACTGGTAAGCAAGCGGGTTTTAGCCTAATTGAACTGATGATCACGCTGGTGATTTTTATCATGCTAATGCTAGCAGCCGTTTCATTAGGCTCAAGCTGGCTGGTTTCCAGTGATCTGCAAAAATCCGAAAGCGTGTTAAAGCTAGCGCATAGCAAAGCCAAGGCATTGGCGATTAGAAACGCCACTGCAGCTAATGGCACCACAGCCACCTTGCAAATCACCGGAACGCAAGTCGCTATTTGCCCGGGCAATACCGCATGCGATGCCAGCAATACCCTATGGACAGGGTCCTTTGCCAAAAGGAGTGCTGTCACTATCAATAATGCGGCAGATGTCACAATTAGCTTCGACCGTAATGGGCTCAGTGCTGCCCAACTTAATTTTTCCATTACTGAAAAAGGAGACCAAATTGCCGGCTCCCTCGTTTAATAATCAAAAAGGTGAAGCGCTCATCGAGGCCTTGGTTTCGATTGTTTTACTTTCTGTAATGATGATCAGCCAAACCTATTTAGTGGCCAAAACATCTGTCGCACAAAAAAACAGCTCCATGCTGAATATGGCTTTGTTTCAACTACGCCAACAAGCGCAAACAGCGGGGATAAGTAACCTTTGCACCACGGCTGCCCCCATTACAGTTGCAGGCAATCGTGTGGATATCACAGCCACCTGTGAGCGCAATCCAGTCACCGCCACCGTTGCAGGGCAAACCATCACCATTGCTAAAGATACCGTCATTACGAACACCATATTGAAAACGCAAGCAAACGGCAGCAATAAAGCATTACTTGGGGGCGATGGTGTTATCTCCCTCAATTAAAAACCAAGCAGGTATTTCACTGATTAGCTTAATGGTTGGTGTGACCATTTCTTTAATCAGCGCAGTGGCGATGCTAAATATGTATCGCCACTCCATCGGCATTTCTATCAACACCAAGCAAATGAGCGTTCAGGATGGCGAGCGCAGCAGCGCCATGACTATCGCCCCTTTGCTATTGCAAGATGCGGGCTTTGGCATTAACAACGCAGCCGTAAGTAGCAATATCATCGCCTTAAGCGGGGCCAGCTTAGCGGGCAACACCCTCAGCGGCACGGTAGGCGGAGCCAATGCCAATGCATTGATATGGCGATTCAACACCTCGGGCACGACACAATGCTCTGCTCTCATCTCCAATGCCACTCAAGGCTTGCTGCTACTTGGCCCAGTTAACTGCACAAATATTAGCGATTGGAGCGGCCCGATTTGGACTACCTCCAGAGCTTTAGCCTCTAAGAGCACTAAGGACACTAAGGGCACTAAGGACACTAAGGGCACGTTTAGCTTTACCTTAAGCACCGTCGCCAATTGCACCCAGTTTGGCTATAGCAGCGGAGGCCGCGCCACCGTGCTGATTAGCTCAAACAATGCCAATGAGATTCAAGTGAACTCTCAAAGCTGCCTATCTAATTTAGTGACTGCACCATGAAAAAAAACCAACAAGGTATGGCCACCATCCTCATTTTGCTGTTTGTGGGTATGGCCTTAACCGCAACCGTTTTAGGCGGCCACTTCTACGTTAAAGGCATGCAAGAGCAGCAAAGCACGGCGCTGGCCAGTACTCAGGCGCAGATGCGGGCGTGGCAAGGCTTAGATATTGCGCAATCTGTGTTTGCAAACATGACATCTGCCCAGCTGCAAGCGCTTGCTACCGCCACGGCAGGCGGCGTACAAACCATTACCCTTACGGGTGTAAACAATATTGCATTACAAGTGACCAGCGCCCTGCCCACCACCAATCCCACTCAATTTAGTATTACAGTAACCGGCAGTGCGGCAACAGGCACTCCGCTGGCAGCCAGCTCTCGTCTCGCCGCAAATATCGTGATTACCCCAGGCTCCCCCCCCACCCCACCCCGCCTACTTTCAGGAGTAAGTATTGAAGGCGATTTAAAAATGAGTGGTGATATTAAAATTTTTGAGGGTGATATCAGTAATTTTGAAATCATTGTTAAAGGCGATGTCGATTTAAAATCTAATTCCATTACCACCTCAGATTCTGACCCTACCGTTATTCGTGCTACAGGCAATATTAATGTCGAATCTAGCAGCGATTACGGGCTACTTCATGCAAACGGCAATGTAACGATGTCTGGCAGTACCCGCGCAGATGCGGTACTGGCGAGGGGTAATATTGTTCATAAAAGTTCAAAAGACATTATTTATGCAGCAACAAATCAAGACCTCACAGTTCAAGCAGGCACAGTGCATGATTTATTAGTAGGCCAAACACTTATCATCACTGGTGATGCAAAATTGAGCCCAACAGCGGGGTACGCTACTAAAATTTTTGACCCCGCCATAGTGGGATATACGATCCAAACATTAACTCAATTTGATACAGCCAATGGCTATAATGGCAGTACAAACAAACCTAAATATGACAAAGTTAAAAACCCAATCAATAAAACAGCAGCAAACTGGGTAACAACCCCAAATGTTCGCGAAGTAAGCGGTTTAGTTGTGAATATCCCTATGGTAGAAATAAATAGCGATGAAGCTTTTAATGCCTATGATTATAAAAGCCTAGCTAATTACGCCTTTACCGTGGATAGAGATAATAAAATTAAAGTACAAGTAAAACGTGTAACGGGCATCGCTGACGGTGATTATTTTCTTTGCGGTACAAAACTAATACCCAACGCCAATTGTATTGGCCTTGATGCCGAAAGCAATCAAATTGCACTTACAGCGAGCGGTATTAAATACGATGCCAGCTTAAAAACATGGACGCTCGAAGCCACAGACAAAACAGTAAAAAATATTGCACCTGGCATTGTTTGGTTTGAAGGAAATGTCATTGCTAAAGGCACTTATTACAATACCTTTATTGCAACTTTAACCTTTAAAAGCAGAGAAGCTCAAATTTACTCCCCTAATTATGCGGCTTTTTCTGGCATGCAAAATGGAACACGCTATGCCCCTCAAGGCTATTGCAATGATACCGACTTTGGCCTTAAACCCTCTCAGCTATGCTCTACCAATACAACAAACTCATGGGATAGCGAAATTGATGGCGGTATTGGTAATTTTTCAGCCATGGCAGGCAGCCTTAATAAGATAGATAATAAAACCTATGAAGGTGGCAATATTGCATTTCTAAATACCAATGAAATATTTGGCAATGTGTGGGCGGGCAATCTATATGGCACCGATGCGGAGTATGGTGGATCAGTAACCCTACATGGCTATATTAAAGCGCAAGCGCGTGGTGATAAGTCTTCAAATATCATCAAAAACAGCACCACAATTGATCTAAAAAAACTACCGCCTAATTTCAGGCCAGGCACAGGGGTCATCAAGCCCGGCACTCCTGGCACGGCCCCAGTCGCCCCTCAGGTGCGTTGGGTTCGTTACCTTTAAAGCCTATATGGCCATCAAAACGTGCGGCTTATCGTTTTGATGGCTATCCGCGCTAGGCTGCAACACTCCCCGCTTATATCCGCCAGTATATAATCAGGCTCAGCCCCCCATCCTGCGTTGACTTAGTCTATAAAGACTGACGTCCTACCTTTAGCACCACCATGCTCCCTACTCTATTTTACCCCAAGCGGGGCTTCTCCCTTATCGAGCTTCTGGTCACGCTGCTCGTATTAGGCATTGTGTTAGGCATTGCCATCCCCAGCTTTACCGGCATGATGCAGCGCTATCGTCTGCAAAGTGCGGCACTGCAAGCGCAAAATGATTGGCTATTTGCTCGCAGTACCGCCGTTAAATATGGTGGGGTGCATAGCCCAGCTGTTTTTTATATGGCAAAACGACTTAGCAACACCGATTGGTCACTGGCGGTTTGCTCAATTAATGCATGCCAAGAAGGCAGCACTTTGTTACGCCAGCAACAAGCCACTGAGCATAAAGGCGTAGAATTAATTGCACTTAGCGATGCCATTAAAGAAAATAAATTCCATAATTATAATGGCCTACCTAATTTCACCACTCTACAATTTATTAGCTTTCAATCTGGACAATACCAGCTGCAATTACAAATTACCGCCACCGGCTTATCTACGCTTTGCCGCCCTAAGGGCAGTATTACTTTTGGCGGATATGCAGAATGCGTATAAATATTTATCAGCAACGAGGCTTGTCTTTAATTGAGATGATGATTGCAACGGCAATAGGGCTATTACTTTTGGCAGAGATCTCCAGCTTATCCCTTACGCATTTATTTACCAGTACAGATACCCAGCGCAGTATTATTTTGCAAGAAGATGCGCAAGCTATCTTGGCTTTAATTAGCCGAGACCTACGCCGCGCAGGCTATCATCCGCTTGAAGAACAAATGCCTAATATGCGTAAAATTTGGTTACTGGATTACAGCAAGAATAAGACTTGTCTATTATATCGTTACCATAACCCTGATTTTCCAGATAAAGACACACATGGCTTTCAATATACCGCATCAGCAGATGGCAAAGGCTTTATTAAAATGCTCACATCAAACAATGCCAGTGGATGCGATGATGGCACATGGCAAGAATTAAATAGTAATCGCAATATGCTCATTACCCAATTTAGCATTACTCCCTACCGTGCGTTTGAAAAAGTAGGTACAGAGATCAAAGAGGTGATTACTAATTTAGACATTGATCTAGAGGCCACTGATAATGCAGGTAAATTACAAATACATTTAAATCAAGACATACAATTGCGTAATCGTCCTTTTTTACAATAAATAAATGATTCACCTGTATTTATAGGAAAATACATTAGAAAGCCCACATTGATTCAACATCGCTAGCGGGATTTTCCCGCCTTACAGAAAACATTTCGCTCAGATGGATAGGAATCAGACTAAAGAGGAAAGCATGCACGACTATTTAGCATCAGAAAAAGGCATTGCGGCACTGGCTGTTACCTTGATTCTTACTTTAATAGCGACCATTTTTGTGCTGTCTACCAATAAAAACAGCTATTTATTTCAAAAAACATCGGTCAATCATTATCAGCAAACACAAGCCTTTGAAGCCGCAGAGGCGGGTGCGCAAGCCACTCTATTGCAGATGCGTAAAGATATTGAGGCCATTAATTCCAACAGCAATTACGATGGCCTTATTTTAAAAAAATCCACATCCACAATAGCAGCGCCTAATGCTAAAAACTGTGGCTGGGATGATATAAGTAACAATGGTGATAGCTATGAATATTCTGAGCAATTTAAAAGAAACAATCAGGTTTTTTCCAATAAAACCACCAGCCTATTTCAAAAATTAGACGCTCAAAGCATTAATACCGACAGCACGGCATGGCGCAGCACCGTGGATTTAGCCAACGGCATTGTCAGCAGCGAGGGCTGTGTGGATGTCAAAAGCACTAAAGGCCCTTTTTGTGCTGATATTGCGAATGACCAAACCGCTGCGGTGGTGCGCCGTGGCTTTGATTTACCGCGTACGGCAATATTTAATCCTAAAAAAATTGCACTCACGGTAAAAGGCCATATTGATATGAGTGGCTCGATGAGCCTAGATCCTAATTCAGGCCAGCCCAAACCAGCATGTAATGTGTCGACAGGTGGTGATTTTGCTTATTGGGGTGCACCACTTACGCCCGATAGCACCAATAACACCCCTTTGGCCAAGCTATCTCATTTGCAACTCTTTAATGCCCTCTTTGGCATGAGCCCTGCCGATTTTAAAGCCCAAGCCAGTCAATACAATCCCCCGCTAGGGAGCGATACCGTGACTGAATGCCCCAAAGCTGCTGGGCTAATTTGGATTAATGGCAATTTTACTCCCCCTTCAAACTGCGAAATTGGCAGCAGCTACCCACGCTTTGCGCCTACCATCGTGGTAGTGGGTGGCAGTGCGGCCAATGCACTTACGGCCAATGGGCCAGGAGGTAACACGGTTTCTGACAGCACCTTAATTAATGGCATGCTCTTTACCAATCACCTTTATGGCAGCCTACAAATACTAGGGGCAATGGCAGTAAATGGCGATATTGAAGGGGTTAAAAACGGGGTTTTTGATAGTAGATCAGGCGATTGCCTCTATGGCGCTTGCGCACACAACCCTGGCTCTGGCTCACTAGGATCGATCAATGTGGCCTACGATGAGCGTATGTTTATTGGGGCCAATTCAGGGGGCAATTTAAGCGGCAATAAGCTGGGCAGCTGGCATGACTTCTGTGGAGAAGGCAAATGCTAAAGCATGCTGGATTTTCGCTCATAGAAGTGCTGATCACCGTGCTGCTGATCGGCATTGCCGCCTTGGCACTTAATGCACTGCAGAGCAATGCCATCAAAAACAATAGCATCGCGCAAAGCCGGAATGAAGCGCTGTTTTTAGCCCAAGATAAATTAGAAAAACTACGGCAAAGCAATCTTTGCCCACGCCGCAGCCCCATAGTAGGGGGCATTACGGTGAGCGGCAGCGCTGGCAATGATCAAGCCGAATTAGAAAACATTGTGCGCAAAGCCACCGAATACCGCCGAATTAGTTTAATCAAGGACATCAGCAGCCCTGCCAAAACACCTCCAGATTACGGCTGCCCGCCCATTGCAAAAAATCCCCCTTCCGCCGCTACCCTGCCCGACCCACAAAAGCTGTATCAAGTAGAAAGAGCGGTGCAAGTAGTCTTAGACTGGAAAGACAGCTTTGGCGATAAGCAATACATCAGCCTCAGCAGCCAAATCAACTGGTCATCCCTTGGCGACTTACCCAGCCCTCCCACCGACGCCTGCGATTATGCATGGAGCGCCAGCAAAGATTTACTCTGGGGCGCATGGGCTAAATCGGGCAATGCCCTGTATCAATGCACCATGGAGAGCGGCTGCCCCGCCAGCCCGATCACACCAGATGCCGCACAGGGATTATGGAAAAAAATTGGCGGATGTTGAACTCAGCAACTTAAATAACTGATGTTACGCAGCAAGAGCAAAAAATACGTCGTCCACGAAAAACACTAAAAGCACGAACGGTTGAGATGATGTATTGCCACCGCTTTATTCACATACCTATCAATTAAAATCACTTATTAAAAACAAGCTGATGCTGTCTTATGCTTATTTTTTGTTGACTCGTAGGGGCGCTGCTTGCTGCGCCCTCGCCAAACAGGGCGCAGCAAGCAGCGCCCCTACAGCATATTGGCTGTCATACATGGCTTTGTTTGAAAAAAAGACCTCATCAGAACCAATCAGCAGCGTCATTCCCGCGTAGGCGGGAATCCAGCTACGCGGATGGATCCCCGATAAAAACACTCGGGGATGATGCCTTTTTAGCCTGTTTAAAATACAAGAAAATTGAGCTTGGCTTACTTAGTGTTTTTCGTGGACGACACACCTTGCGCGTAACCTCAGTTAAATAAGCGACAGCATGCCCCTACATGGCATCCATCTCCTGCAAAATCTTCTGCAACATGGCTAACGTCACGCCGTGATACAAGTCGCCGCCGACTACTTTTACATTTGGCCCCTCCTCGCAAGCGCCCATACAAGGCAGGCGCATAATGCGTAAATCCGGCTGGCTTAAAGCTATGTTTTCTAAGGCTTGCGCCAGCGTTTCGCTGCCTCTGGCCGCACAAGATGCTTGCCCACTTAAACGTCGATTTACACACACGGTAATTGTTTTCATTTTTGGTCACATAGTGAAGCATTTTAGGATTAATATACGCGCCTTTCCGGCTTTGCCGTCCTTTGTACTGTTTGTGCGTTTGCAAGGATTTTGCCCATGCGTTTTTACTTTCCCATCATCATCATCGATGAAGATTTCCGCACCGAGAACACCAGTGGTTCCGGTATTCGTGAATTAGCGGCGGCCATTGAGGCCGAGGGCAGAGACGTAGTGGGTTACACCAGCTACGGTGATCTAACCTCCTTCGCCCAGCAGCAAAGCCGTGCTTCCGGTTTTATTTTATCGATTGATGATGAAGAATTTGGTGGCGGCTCCGCCGAAGAAACCCACGAAGCGCTCACCAGCCTGCGCAGCTTTGTGGCAGAGATTCGCCGCCGCAATCCCGACATCCCCATTTATATCTATGGTGAAACCCGCACTTCACGCCACATCCCTAACGATGTGTTGCGTGAATTACACGGTTTTATTCATATGCACGAAGACACACCGGAATTTGTGGCGCGCCATATTATCCGCGAAGCCAAGAGCTATCTAGATACCTTGGCCCCGCCGTTTTTCCGCGCACTCACCAATTACGCCCAAGACGGCTCTTATAGCTGGCACTGCCCAGGGCACTCCGGTGGCGTGGCCTTCCTAAAATCGCCGGTTGGGCAAATGTTTCACCAATTCTTTGGCGAAAACATGCTGCGTGCCGACGTGTGTAATGCGGTAGAAGAACTAGGCCAATTGCTGGATCATACCGGCCCGATTGCCGCTTCCGAGCGCAACGCTGCACGCATTTTTAATGCCGACCACTTATTCTTTGTGACCAACGGCACCTCCACCTCCAACAAAATTGTTTGGCACTCCACCGTGGCCCCAGGTGATGTGGTGGTAGTAGACCGTAACTGCCACAAATCGATTCTGCATTCCATCATGATGATGGGCGCGGTGCCGGTATTTTTGATGCCAACCCGCAATCATTACGGCATTATCGGCCCGATTCCAAAAAGCGAATTCGAGCCAGCAAACATCCGTAAAAAGATGATGGATAATCCCTTCGCGCGCGAAAAACTACTGGCCGATCCTAATTTCAAGCCACGTATTCTGACCATTACTCAGTCAACCTACGACGGCATTATGTATAACGTCGAAGAAATCAAAGGCATGCTCGATGGCGAAATCGACAGCTTGCACTTTGATGAAGCTTGGCTGCCACACGCCGCTTTCCACGAGTTTTACGGTGATTACCACGCCATTGGCGAAGACCGCCCACGCTGCAAAGAATCGATGGTGTTCTCCACCCAATCCACGCATAAACTACTGGCAGGCTTAAGCCAAGCTTCGCAGATTCTGATTCAAGACCCAGAAAACCGTAAGCTAGATCGTGATTTATTTAACGAAGCTTACTTAATGCACACCTCCACCAGCCCGCAATACTCCATCATTGCCTCTTGCGATGTGGCAGCGGCCATGATGGAAGCACCAGGCGGCACCGCTCTGGTTGAAGAATCCTTGGTTGAAGCACTGGATTTCCGCCGTGCCATGCGCAAAGTGAACGAAGAATACGGTGACGAATGGTGGTTTACCGTGTGGGGCCCAGATGATCTAACCGATGAAGGCTTGGATCACCGCGATGCTTGGATGCTGAAATCTGGCGACAACTGGCACGGCTTTGGCGATATCGCCGACGGCTTTAATATGCTCGACCCGATCAAGGCCACCATTCTGACTCCGGGCTTAGATTTAGACGGCAAATTCTCTGACGAAGGGATTCCAGCCAGCATTATCACCAAGTATTTGGCTGAGCACGGTGTGGTGATTGAGAAGTGCGGCCTTTATTCCTTCTTTATTATGTTTACCATCGGCATTACTAAGGGCCGCTGGAACACCCTCGTGGCCGCCTTACAGCAATTCAAAGACGATTACGATAAAAATGCCCCGCTATGGCGCATTCTGCCGAAATTTATTGCCCAATATCCGCAATACGAGCGCATTGGCCTTAAAGATCTGTGTCAGCAAATCCACGGCATTTATCGCTCCCATGATGTAGCACGACTGACGACCGATATGTATTTATCCAATATGGAACCGGCAATGAAGCCTGCCAAGGCTTTCGCCAAAATGGCGCACCGCGAGATCGACCGCGTCGCCATCGACGAGTTAGAAGGCCGTATCACCGCCGTGATGCTGACTCCATACCCGCCAGGCATTCCGCTATTAATTCCAGGCGAAGTATTTAACAAGACGATTGTTGATTACCTCAAATTTGCCCGCGATTTTAACCAGCGCTTCCCAGGGTTTGAAACCTATATCCACGGCTTGGTAGCAGATAAGAGCAGCGGCGAAACCCGCTACTTTATGGATTGTGTAAGGCTGTAATACATGCAGGGGCACGGCATGCCGTGCCCTGTATCCCCTAGGTATTTTCGCAATCAAAGGCTACAAACAAGGAAAGCCTCCTTGAAGCTGGAGTATTGCGATGAATGGTTTCACCCCGCCTTCTGACTTACAGCTACAAATTTATTTTTTGCTCATCAGCCTTATTCTTGGCGGTTTGCTTTATTACCGTGTACGCACCAGTCGTCGACGTTTAATCAATACCGTTTTGCTGCTGGTTTTTAGCGGCATCGGCCTCTACACCAGCCAACAACTCACCAACTACAACCTCAGCAGCCCAGCCAAAGCCTTACACGAAACCGCCATGGTGATTCTTGGCTTTGCCATCATCCGCTATTGGGGCATGCTGTTATTTCAGCTGATTGCGCCTTTTTGCCACCTCTACCCACCCCGTATTCTGGAAGACCTGCTAGAAGCCATCGCCATGATAGGCTGGGTGTTTTATCGCCTACATCTGGCAGGTTTAGAACTAGGACAGCTGGTCACCACATCAGCGGTCATTACCGCCGTGCTGGCCTTTGCCATGCAAGACACGCTGGGCAATATTTTAGCGGGGCTGGCACTACACCTCGATAACTCGATCGAACAAGGCGACTGGATTCGGCTAGGGGAGTTAACCGGGCGAGTAATTGATTTATCTTGGCGCGCCACGCGGGTTGAAACCCGTAATGGCGAAACCGTGATGATCCCCAACGGTATGCTAATGAAAGGCCAGTTTCAGCTACTTGGTAAGCGAGTTGATAAACCACTGGCGTGGCGGCGCTGGATTTGGTTTGAAGTGGGGCTAGATACCCTGCCCACCCAAGTGATGCTACTGATTGAAACCGCCATCCGCGAAGCCGCCCCGCCTAATGTGGCGCAAGACCCGCCGCCCTCCTGCCTATTAATGAATGTAGAAAAAGGCAATGCCCGCTACGCCGCCCGCTATTGGCTCACCGATTTGCAAAATGACGATCCCACCGATTCGCAAATCCGCACCTTGATCGATGCCGTATTACGCCGCAACAGCCTGCGCTTAGCCGCCCCGCAGTACAAAGTATTTGTCACCCAAGAAAACGAGCGCTACTTTGAAGGCCGGCACAAACAACACACCCAAGAGCGGCTAGCCGTACTGCAAAAGCTAGAATTACTGGCCTCACTAAAAGAAGAAGAGCTACAAACTCTCGCCGATAAACTGCGCTTTACCCCCTATGTGGCGGGGGACGTGATGATACGCCAAGGCGAGAAAGTAGAGTGGCTGTATATCATCATCAAGGGCGAAGCCGAAGCTTGGGTGCAGCCCACTAGGGGGGAGCGCAAATTACTGGCCCAGCTAGGGCCTGGCAGCTTTTTTGGGGAGATGGGATTAATGACTGGCGAGGCCATCCGCGCCACCGTGGTAGTTAGCAGCAATGTAGAGTGCTATCGCATAGATAAAGAATCTTTCCAACACATTCTGCTATCCCGTCCCGAGCTAGCAGGCGTTTTCTCTGAAGTGCTAGTCAAACGCCAAGCTGAAGAGCAAATTTTACTTAACGACGATAACATCATCCCCCCAGTTGCCCGCTCAGAAATCCTCGCCAAATTGCAGCATTTTATTGGGCTAAATCGTGGAGTATAGGCATGCACAGCGCTAAACAAATATGACGCCCACTCAAAAGATCATAAATGCAGCATTAAATCACGCAGTGGCAGCCGCTGATTAAACAAACAACCCCACCCTATGCCAATCATTTCAAGCAAAACACCAGAGGCCTGCACTTAAAATAAATACTGCCCTTAAAAATTTTAAAGCCCCTCTCTCCACATAGCCCATTGATTTAATAATGATTAATTGAATTGAATCTCCCCTCATTGGGCTATTAGCAATAATAATATAAAAATAAACGCCATTAGCACTTGCGCATCCACTGGGGATTGAGTATTATTCGGCCTCTTCTCGCGGAGAGATGTATGAGTGGTTTAAGTTAGTCGCCTGGAAAGCGGCCACAGGTGAAAACCTGTCGGGGGTTCGAATCCCCCTCTCTCCGCCAAGAAGCCCCACTAAAGCCCTGATTAATCAGGGCTTTTTTGCGCTTGGCATTTGCTGATATGCCACTAAAACCTAATTATTAATGCAAGCCATTAATTAACACTACCATTTGCAATAACAAACAATCCATAACTCCAGCCCCCCCCACCCAATCCTATCAACTTAAGCAATCTGCCATTTGTAGGGCGGGTGTAACCCGCGAGTAATATTGAAAAAAACGCGGGTTGCCCTCCCTACGCGGCCATGCTTTAGCGCAATCGCCTGCCTTCAATTCCAACCGCATGGCGCAATCAGATCCAAGCTCATTATCCATACGCGAATACCCTCATTTTTGGTAACAAAAAAAGCACAAAGTTAGCGTAGAAAAGGGTGATAATCGCACCGCCGCATCTCCTTACGACCTTTTTCGTCAGGGTAAAGATACGGGTCTTTTTTGTGGATAGCGCGCATGGATCACTCACAACTTTCCAGCCAAGCTTGGCAGCGTGGCGTGCAGCCCAATCGCTGGGATTGGCTGATTCTGCCGCTAATTATTGCACTGATTATTTTGATGGCATTTGGTGCGTCGCAAATGGCCACGCCTTACCATATTGGTACGCCACTGGCTATTTCACTAGAGCCCAGCTATTTGCCCTATTACCTGCTGCGCACTACTTTACGCATGCTAATGGCACTGGGCTTATCGCTACTCTTTAGTTTTGCATTTGCAGTGATTGCCGCCCGCTATCGCATGGCCGAGAAAGTCATGGTGCCTGCGCTAGATATCTTGCAATCAATTCCGGTATTGGGTTTTTTATCTATTACCGTTACCGGCTTTATTGCTTTATTTCCAGGCAATTTATTAGGCGTTGAATGCGCGGCTATTTTTGCGATTTTTACATCGCAAGCTTGGAATATGGCATTTAGCCTGTATCAATCCATGCGCACGGTGCCATCTGAATTAAAAGAAGCGGCTAGAATATTTCACTTATCGACTTGGCAGCGGTTTTGGCGGCTAGAGCTGCCATTTGCGATGCCTGGCTTATTGTGGAATATGATGATGTCTATGTCTGGCGGCTGGTTTTTTGTAGTGGCTTCTGAGGCAATATCTGTTTCAAATCAAAATATTAAATTGCCAGGCATTGGCTCTTATATTGCACTGGCTATTTCTCAACAGAATATGAACGCCATTGGCTGGGCTATTTTGGCCATGCTGATTGGCATTCTGATTTACGATCAACTCCTATTTCGCCCGCTGATTGCATGGGCCAATAAATTTAAGTTTGAGCAATCTAGCAGCGAGGATGAGCCACAGTCTTGGTTACTCACCTTAATGCGCCGAACCAATGCCGTGCAAAACTTTAGCCACTGGGCGGTGGCGTTTTTAGAGCGCGGCCTATTGCTGTTTAAAAAACCCTACGACGGCACGTCCATCTTGGCCCGCCCCAAGGCAATCAACCCCAAGGCAGAGCGCGTGGGGGATGCCATCATCGCCGCGCTGGCTTTGTTTGCCTGCTGGAAAATAGCCGTATTTGTTCATGCAGAAGTCGGCTGGCATGAGGTTGGGCGGGTATTCTGGCTAGGCTGCCTAACCATGCTGCGGGTATCTGTGCTGATTGTTTTAGCCTCGATCGTCTGGGTGCCTATTGGGGTGTGGGTGGGCTTAAACCCCAAATATGCGGCGCGCCTGCAACCGGTGGCGCAGTTTATGGCGGCTTTTCCGGCCAATCTGATGTTCCCAATTGTGGTGTTGGGCTTGGTTAAATTTAAGCTTAATCCAGAAATCTGGCTAAGCCCTTTAATGGTGTTTGGCACGCAGTGGTATATCTTATTTAACGTGATTGCTGGGGCCAGCTCCATCCCTGGCGAGCTGCGCTATGCCGCAGATAATTTGGGTTTATCCCGCTGGCTACGCTGGAAGCGCTTCTTATTACCGGCCATTTTTCCAAGCTTTGTAACGGGGGCTATTACGGCCTCTGGCGGCTCATGGAATGCCAGCATCGTGGCAGAGTACGTCAGCTGGGGGGACACCACGCTTACCGCCACCGGCCTAGGTAGCTATATTGCCGAAATGACCGCCACTGGTGACTTCCCCAGAATTGCGCTGGGCATTAGCGTGATGTGCTGCTTTGTAATGGCCTTTAACCGCTTTGTTTGGCGCAAGCTCTATGCCATTGCCGAAGAAAAAATGAGTTACTAGTAGACCGGTAAAAATTTTCTTGCATCGTTGTATCGTCTTGTCGTAAAAATTTTGCACAAGCACTCAACAAAACAACAATGAATAAACAGGTAAAGCTATGAACCAAGCACTGATTCAACTTCGCGGCGTTAATAAGCATTTTCGTACTGCCGATGGCTCTGAGCGAGTGGTCTTAGAGAACGTCGACTTTACCCTGTACGAGGGCGAGATTGTTGCGCTGCTGGGTAAATCTGGCTCTGGCAAATCCACCCTGCTGCGGATTATTGCAGGGCTACTGCCCGCCAATAAAGGCGAAGTGCTATACCGAGGCCACCCGCTATTTGGCCCCGCACGCGGCATTGCGATGGTGTTTCAGTCTTTTGCGCTATTTCCTTGGCTAACAGTGCAGCAAAATGTAGAGCTAGGCTTAGAAGCGCAAGGCATTGCCAAAGCGGTGCGGGCCAAAGAAGCCGAAGCGGCTATTGAGCTGATCGGCCTAGCGGGCTTTGAGGGCGCGCTACCCAGAGAGCTATCCGGCGGGATGAAGCAACGCGTGGGGATTGCCCGCGCACTGGTCATGAAGCCCGATGTATTGCTCATGGACGAAGCTTTTTCTGCGCTGGATGTACTAACGGGCGAAACACTCAGAAACGATATGCTGGAGCTGTGGGAAGACAAGCAAACCCCAATGAAAGGCATTTTGGTGGTTTCACACAATATCGAAGAAGCCGTCATGATGGCCGACCGCATCTTGATTTTCTCTAGCGACCCAGGCCGAGTACGGGCTGAAATTAAAGTTAATTTACCGCGTAATCGCTCAGAAGATTCGCCTGAAGTGCGGGCCTTGATCGACGAAGTTTATAACCTGATGACCAGCTCCGCCGAGCCGCAAGAAGCCACAGCCAGCAGCCAGATGCACGCGGCACATCCGGGCTATCGCCTACCAGATGCAGAAATCAGCCAGATAGAAGGCCTACTGGAAATGCTGGCGGACGAGCCTTTCCACGGCCATGCCGATTTACCAAAACTGGCCACCGAAGCGGGCCTATTGGATGAAGATTTATTCCCAATTTACGAAGCCTTACGCCTGCTAGATCTGGTGCATATTGCCGAAGGCGATATTCATTTAACCGTTTTAGGCCAGCATTACAGCCAAGCCGATCAGGCTACGCGCAAAGAGATATTTGGCCAGCAACTACTGCAGCACGTAGCACTAGCCGCACGTATCCGCCACAGCCTAGAAAAAGAAGAGTCTGGTGAGCTTGCAGAAGAGCCATTCCTGCGTTTACTAGAAGAATTCTTAGCCGAAGACGAAGCCAAGCAAGTGCTGGATATCGCCGTGGAGTGGGGCCGCTATGGCGAGGTATATGAATACAATTTCCATACAGGGATGCTGAATTTACCGGAAATAGATTAAATAGCTGATGTTACGCAGCAAGATAAAAAACGCAGCCCATACAATCTGGCTACATCGACCCCAATGTTTTGCGCAAGCGGTAATGCGCTAACAAAAAGAAACAAAGGCCAATTGCAATAATGGCGAGCAATTGTGGCCAGATGACCGATAAATTGGCGGCGCGAAATAAAATAGCCTGAGCCAGCGCCACAAAGTGCACGGTTGGGGTTAAGGACATAATCCATTGCACCATTTGTGGCATGCTTTCCCTTGGGGTAACCGCACCAGACAACATTTGCAGCGGCAGCAGCACCAGAATAGCCATCAGGCCAAATTGCGGCATAGTGCGGGCCAGCGTGCCCATAAAAATACCGATAGAGGTAGTGGCAAATAAATACACCAGCGTACCCATAGCAAACAGCAACCCAGAGCCATTGACCGTTACATCCAGCACGCCTTTTACCATAATCTGCAAGGCAAAAATCGAGGCGATCAGCACCACCGTAGCCATCGACCAAACCTTAGAAAGCATGATTTCCAGCGGGGTAACCGGCATCACCAGTAAATGCTCAATGGTGCCATGCTCACGTTCACGAATCAGCGCCGCACCACTTAAAATAATTGATAGCAAAGTAACATTATTAATAATGGCCGTAATGCTGCCAAACCAAGATGAATGCAAATTGGGATTAGATAATACGCGAATGGTCAACTCGGCAGGCAGCGCCGGAGCACCTGGCTGATCGTGCCTCGCAAAATTGAGCACTTCATCATTTAGAATTTTCTGAATATAGGCCGAACCAATCAAGGCTTGGCTTTGCCGAGTAGCATCCACATTCAGCTGCAGCACCGGTATCCGCCCTGCCACCACATCGCGCTGAAAATTGGGAGGGATATTTAATACAAAGGTATCCCGCCCAGAATCCATGCCCTGATCCACTTCCCCAGGGGAGAGCAGTATCGGTTTACGGAAATAAGGATCTTGCATGGCATCAATCAAACGCAGTGAAAGCTGTGACTGATCTTCATCTACCACGGCAATCGCCGCATGATTTAGCGAATCCGGCTTGGCCCGCGCATCTAAATAAATACTGGCCGTAAACATAAACACGATCATCACCAGCATCGCCATATCATGTAAAAGGCTATGAAACTCTTTAATGCCAAGGTGAAAGATATTACTCATACGAGTAGAAAATTTATTCATTTTGGCTATTTCCCCTGCTTTTTCAACAGCAAGACAGAGGCCAATGTCAGTACGGGGATAATCAGCATCAGCGAAAAGAAAGCACTACTTAATTCAGTAAACCCCAGCCCTTTAGAGAAGGTGCCGCTGCTAATGGTCAAGTAATACGAGGTTGGATAAATTTTACCAATCAGCACGCCCAAGCCTTGCAAAGAAGAAATCGGATCAATCATGCCAGAGTATTGAATAGCCGGAATCATGGTGCCGATAGTGGCAACCGCAATCGCGGCCACTTGGCTATTTGTAACAGTAGAGGCCAATAAACCCAAGCCAGTTGCGGCCGTAACATACAGCAAGGTGGCGCTAAGCAGGGTTAAAAAACTGCCTTTAAATGGCACCTGAAACAAAGTAATCGCCAATAAAAACATCAGGAAAAAGCTCATAGTGGATAGCAAGATATAGGGCAGTTGCTTGCCCAGCAAAAACTCGAGCTTGGTCACTGGCGTGGTGTAGACATTCATAATAGAGCCCAGCTCTTTTTCCCTAACCACACCAAGCGCCATCAGCATGGCAGGAATAAACACCAACAATAGCGGGATCACCTTGGGCACCATCGCCACTAAGCTGCGCAGCTCTGGGTTATATCTAAAGCGCACCTGCACGTTAGACAGGCTCTTGGGTGCTTGGCCCGTTACACTGAGCGCCCAATCGCTTAACGTACTCAGATGCATCGCCTGCACATAGCCTTTTACCGTTTCAGCCCGCATCGGCATCGCGCCATCAATCCAAATACCCACCTCTGGATGCGCCCTATTGGCTAAATCTCGGCCAAAATTGGGAGGGATATTAATGGCCAGCGCCAGCTCCCCCGAACGCATGCGCTCCATCATCTGCTCTTGGCTTTGCAATGCTGGCCGCTCAATAAAATATCTAGAGCCCGCAATGCGCAAAATATAATCTTGGCTGGCTTCACTCTGATCCTGATCCAGCACCGCAAAGTTAAGGTTTTCCACATCCATGCTGATCCCATAGCCCATCACCAGCATCAGTAATAAGGAGCCAATCAAGGCCATAGTTAGACGCACAGGATCACGCCGCAGCTCCACCGCCTCCCTTGAGCTATAAGAGAGCAAGCGGCCAAGACTAAAGCGTGGCGGTATTTTGCGGGCTGCATCTTTTTTCTCTGCTCCTGCAGAGGGAGTAGCTTCTGCTTTAGGAGCGGTTTTTGCCTCTGAAGTGGCTTCTGCCCCAGACGTAATTTCTGGCTTAGAAGTTGCCTCTACCTTAGGTGTCGCCTCTGCCTTAGGTGTCGCCTCTGCCTTAGGTGTCGTCTCTGCCTTAGGTGTCGTCTCTGCCTTAGGTGTCGTCTCTGCCTTAGGTGTCGCCTCTGACTTAGGAGTCGCGTCTGCCTTAGGTGTCGCCTCTGCCTTAGGTGTCGTCTCTGCCTTAGGTGTCGCCTCTGACTTAGGAGTCGCGTCTGCCTTAGTCGTGGCTTCTGCTTTAGAAGCGGTTTTTGCCTCTGAAGTGGCTTCTGCCCCGGAAGTAATTTCTGGTTTAGAAGTGGGTGCTGCTTCAGTACCGGATGCTTCGGGAGCCTTCTTGGCAACGCCCGATGCTTCTTCTAGATAGCCAATAAAGGCGTCTTCTAGGTTTTCTGCACCGCGTTTTTCGACTAGCTCAGCGGGTGTTCCGCTATCGAGCACCTTGCCCGCGTGCATCATGGAAATCCGGTCGCAGCGCTCTGCTTCATTCATAAAGTGGGTAGAAATAAAAATAGTCACGCCGTCTTTGCGCGCCAAATCAATCATTAAGGCCCAGAATTGATCACGCGCAATTGGGTCTACCCCAGAAGTTGGCTCATCTAAAATTAAAACATCCGGCCGATGCAATACCGCCACGGCCAGTTGTAAACGCTGGCGAATACCCAGCGGCAAATCTTCAGGAAACTGCTTAAGCACGGATTCCAAGCCAAAATCACGGCTTAGCTCTGCCAAGCGGTCGGCAACCTCGCCTTCTGGCAGATGAAATAATTTTGCGTGTAATTGCAGATTTTTTTCGACCGTTAGCTCGCTGTAAAGCGAAAAGGCCTGCGACATATAACCCACGCGGCGGCGGGTTTCAATATTACTGGCGTCAATTTGCTGCCCCAGCAAGCTGGCAGAGCCCTTGCTAGGCGGCAACAAGCCCGTCAGCATTTTCATAGTGGTGGACTTGCCGCAGCCGTTTGAACCCAAAAAACCAAAAATCTCGCCACGCTCTACCTGCAAGGTGACATCGTCTACGGCAATAAAATCACCAAAGCGCATTTGCAAGCCCTTGGCATCAATCACAATATCGTGCATATCCTCTGGGCGGGGCGGAATAACCAGCTTCTGATGGCCGTGGCGCTTTTCTTCTGGCAACATCGCCAAAAAGGCCGCTTCCAGCGTATCTGTTTTGGTCCGCTCACGTAATTCTGCTGGGCTACCAGTGCCTAAAACCTTGCCATCGTCTACCGCCACCAGCCAATCATATTGCTCGGCTTCTTCCATATAGGCAGTAGCAACCATCACGCTCATTGTTGGTCGCTGCTCACGAATTTCTGCGATTAACTCCCAAAACTGCCGGCGAGACAAAGGATCAACCCCCGTGGTTGGTTCATCCAAAATCAATAAATCAGGATCATGAATCAGTGCGCAACAAAGGCCCAGCTTTTGCTTCATACCGCCGGATAGTTTTTGAGCGGGGCGATCGGCAAAATCAGCCAAACCTGTACTAGCAAGTAGTTTTTCAATCCGCTGTTTACGCTCAGAGCGGGGTTGCCCAAATAGGCGGCCAAAGAAATCGATGTTTTCAAAGACAGATAAAGTGGGATATAAATTTCTACCCAGCCCCTGAGGCATATAAGCAATCAGGCTGCATGCCTCGCGGCGGTGGCTGGCGCTGCGCATATCACCGCCCAGCACTTCAATCTCACCTTGCTGAATCTTGCGCGCGCCAGCAATGAGCCCCAGCCAAGTTGATTTACCCACCCCATCAGGGCCAATCAGGCCCACCATACATCCAGCGGGAATATCCAAGGTGACATCATCAGCCGCCAGCGTCTCACCATAGCGATGAATCAGGCCTTTAAGACGGGCAACTGGAGCTGCAGGCGTAGTCATGGCAGATTAACTTTTAGTTCAGCCACCCACGGTTGCGAGGCATTTAATTGCACATGCGCCACGCCGGGCAAACCGGTTTTAACTTGAGCCACGTGCTTATGCAGTAGATCAGGGGCAATTTTAGCTTTCACCCTGAACATAAGTTTTTCACGCTCATTTTCTGTTTCTACTGTTTTGGGCGTAAATTGCGCCACGCTAGCCACATAAGAAACCTTGGCCGGAATCACGTATTGCTTTGCTGCATCTAGCACCAGCCGCACATCCGTGCCCAGCGCCACCCGTCCGGCGACATTGGTTGGCAGAAAAAAGGTCATATAAACATCGCTTAAATCGATCAGACTGAGCACATTACCGCCATTGCCCACCACTTCACCGGGCTGTGCCACCCTAAATTGAACCCGCCCTGCCAGTGGCGCTCGCAATTCACCATCGGCAAGATCACTTTGCAAACGCGTCACCCCAGCCTCTGCTGCGGCAATGCCCGCTTCAGCCTGCTTGACTTGCGATTCACCGGCACGAATACCCGCCTCAGCGGTAGTAATTTGCGACTTTGCCACGGTAACAAGGGCTTTTGCGTTTTCAACGCGGGCCTGATCGTTGTCTACTTCTTGCACCGAGGTAGCCCGCTCCGCCAATAATGCCTTAGAGCGTGCGGCGGTTTTGCTGGCTAAATCTAGCTCTGAATGACGCTGCACCAGCACGGCCTGCGCCATTGCCGCATCGGCATGACGCTGAGCAATCTGCGCCAGCGCGGTATCTTTGGCACTGATCGCATTCGCCACTTGTGCTTGGGCTTGCAGCAGCTGTGCTTTTAAAGAAGACATATCCATTCTGGCCAAAACATCATTTTTTTGGACTAAATCCCCTTCTTTCACCAGAATTTCTTGGATTCGGCCCGCCATTTTGCTGGCTACATTCACCTCCGTGGCTTCTAGGCGGCCATTACTCATCACAAAATCTTTGGGTTTATCATCCTCCCTAAGCCATATATACCAGCCCGCCCCTGCTAAAACCGCCACCACAAGCACCACTGCCGCACAAATCAGGCCATTTTTTAATGTTATTTTCATTTTTTTTCCTTATTAGATAACTCAGTAGGCGCCAGCAATGCCGCGTCCTGACCGCCACCCAAGGCCACATAAAGATCAACCGTGCTAGATAAACGCGCCCGCTGTAGCTGCACCTGAACTTGCTCGGCGCTAAACAATGCCCGCTTGGCATCCAGCACCTCTAAGTAAGCCGCTGAGCCTTGCTCGTAGCGTAATTCAGCCAAGCGTGCACGATCAGCCTCGGATTTAACCAACCCGTTTTGCTGCTCCAGCTGCACTTTTAACCAGTGCTGCGCTGCCAATGCATCGGCAACCTCACGAAAAGCAGTGCGCACGGTGCTTTCATAACTGGCCACCGCCAAATGCTTACGCGCCTCGGCTAAATCTAAGCCGCGCTGAGTAAGCCCAGCATCAAATAAAGGCAAAGTAATACGGGGAGCAAAGCTCCAGACGTGCTGACCAGAGCTAAATAAATCACTTAAATCACTACTCGCCATCCCCGCCATGCCAGTTAAGGTAATACTGGGGAAAAAGGCCGCTCTGGCCGCTTTTACATTGGCACGGCTAGCCAGCAATTTTTGCTCTGCAGCGCGTAAATCTGGCCGCTGCAGCAGCAGATTAGCCGGTAAACCAGCAGCAATCTCGCGCTCTAAGCCCTGCTCTGTCAAGGGCAAGCGGGGCGCTATCGGTAATGCGGCATGGCCCGTTAACTGGGCCAGCAGCGCGGTATTTTGCGCTTGCTGACGCTGCAATACGGCCAGCTCGCTGCGGGTAGAAAACACCAGCGTTTCCACTTGCCGCAGCACTAAATCTGAAGCGCTACCCACCTCTACCCGCCGCTGCATAATTCGCAGTGATTCTTCCCGATTAGCCAGCGATTGCTGCGCCAGTGCTACTCGCTGAGACAGCTCTAAGCTTTGCAAATAGCTATTGCCTACCAGCGCAATCAAGCTAATTTGAAAAGCCTGCCTCGCTTCGTTAGTGGCCAAAAATTGCGCTAGCGCAGCATCATTCAGGCTGCTAACACGGCCCCAAAAATCCAGCTCATATGCAGCAACACTAACGCCCACCTGAAATTTATTGCTGAGCAAAGGCTTACGAGTCAAAGATAAATCCGCCGGAGTACGGCTACGGCCCGCCTCCGCCCCCACCCCAACCGTGGGCCAGCGTGATGCATCTTGTATGCCATACAGCGCTTTAGCCTCTGCCACACGAGCAGTAGATGCCTGTAAATCCGCGTTATAAGTAAGCGCGTTTGCAATCAGCGCCTGCAGATATGGATCAACAAATAGGTTTTTCCAGACCGGCATAGCCACTGCATCGGCTTGCGGTGTGGCATCGGCTTGCATAGGGAATTGCTCAGGCAAAGGATTGCCATGCTGCTCGGCTTGGGGCGCAGCAGCGCAAGCGAACAAGAATAAGCAGGAGAAAGGAATCAGGCAGCGCAACGGGATGTTAGGCTTAAACATATGCACATGCTCTCCAGTACAATTACGTATAAATATTTTTATATGTAAGAGAAACCATTAGAACATGAAAGATATAGACAATCGTACTTGTGTAATTAATCCCATCCCAAATAAGAAGCATACTCACAAACTTAACCTGCCAAGCAATAATAAATTAAAAACAAAATGATTAATAATCATAAAGTTAACACACAAAAACAGCCTGACAGGTTAAAAACAAAATAAAACTATACTTATCAAAATAACAAAATTAAAAGATAAAAATGATGGTGATGGCAAAAAAAAAAAGCCCGCAATAATGTGGGCTTGGTGGTATGTAAGGTTATGCAATTTGATAAAATTTTATCACTTCATTGGCAAATGAAAGTGTAGTGTAAAAAACAGTCGCCACATTAATGACCTCTCCCATTTCTTATCACTAAAATGGGCTATGAATCCTAAGCTGCGTGCTAAAAATCCACCCGATATAATCGTTTTACTTAAAAAGTGTGATTTATAAATGTTTTTAAGGTGAAGTAATCGATTTTATGTAGGCAATCGAATATCAATGGCTGTCGCTCACCTACAATACTCACCCAGTACATCACTTGGCTATACAGAGTGATGCAAATCGCGGCAGGTAATCACCAAGCCCCACAAACATCCCTCTGCAAAAAAAATTCAAAAAAAGATAAAAAGTGTCAAAGCGTATGTTCCACTTAAAACACAATAAAATTCTTACATATAAACTACACACACCAATATTTTCACATCCACAATGACATCTACTAAACTGAGCAAGGGCAATTGCAGTGGCTTATATGCGCCGATATTGCTTGCGATATGCGTTAGGAGAAATCGAAAATGTAGCGGTAAAGTGCTGGCGGAACGAAACGGCTGAACCAAAGCCAACTATCTCAGCAATCCGATCGATCGTCTTATCGCTCGTTTCCAATAAGCGCTGTGCAGAAGCCAAGCGATGATTAAGGAGCCATTGCGATACCGTTGTGCCTGTTTTCATCTTGAAGCGACGGGTAAAATTTCGGCGGCTCATGGCAGCCCGAGCCGCCAGCAAGTCCAGACATAGAGGCTGCTCAAGATTGCCAATAGCCCAATCAAGAGTCATTGTAAGTGGATCGCCACCTTTAGCTTTAGGTAATGGTTGCTCAATATACTGAGCCTGGCCGCCATGCCGATGCGGTGCTACCACCATACGCCGAGCAATTCGATTAGCCACCTCCGCGCCATGATCGCAGCGCAGCATGTGAATACAGCAATCAATCGCTGCCGCCGTACCGGCTGACGTCAGGATATCGCCATCGTCTACATATAATACTTTTTGATCTAATTTGATTTTTGGATATTTTTTGGCGAAATCCTCAGCCCAGACCCAATGAGTGGTGGCGGTACGACCATCAAGCAATCCAGCCTCAGCCAGCACAAACGCTCCCAAACATAAACCAACAATTCTAGCGCCACGCGAATGTGCCGTGCGCAAAGCCTGCAGCAAAATCTCTGGTGGCCGCTCATCTGGGTCGCGCCATGCAGGCACGATCACAGTATCGGCCTGGGCCAGAACAGAAAAATCATGCGGCACTTCGATATTGAAGCCAGACATGGTGGAAATCAGGCCGGTTTCAATTCCGCAAATCAGCAAGCGGTAGCGCGGTATCCCTAGCCGTGCCAAATCGTCGCCAAACACCATACAGGGCACGGACAGATGAAAAGGGCTGATGCCTTCGAATGTGATCAGAGCAATGGTGTGCTCAATCCCAGAAGTAAAGGGTGATTTCAACATGGCCCGATCCTATCACATTATGTCCATTGGGCTACTTTTGCCATTTACGGCGCGGCCTGATACTTCGTTATATTCTGAAGTAAAGCAACGTGAGCTTCGGAAAAGCCACGATGAGTGATTGACACTGCTCGTCCCGAATGATCAGCCATACCAAGATGAAAGATAGAAATTCATCTTACTTCACAATCTACCGAGGAAAAAAATGAATCACCCAACCATTCGCACCATTGCCGGTGCTACTGCGCCGCAATCGTTAGAGGCCAGCAGCACGGCCTTGCTAGTAATCGATTTTCAGAACGAATACTTCAGCGGGAAGATGCCCATCCCCGATGGCATCCGCGCATTGCGCAACACACAGCGCCTGATCGCTCACGCCGATCAAAAAAACATCCCCGTATTCCACATTCAACACATAACGCCTGTCGGCAGTCCAATCTTTGCCGAACACAGCGCTAATGCACAATTCCATAGCGATCTACAGCCTGCACCTCATCACAGCGTGCTGCAAAAATCGTCGGTTAGCGTATTCCCTAGCACAGACCTTGACCATCGCCTCAAAGACTCTGGTATCACAACCCTAATTATCACGGGGTTAATGACTCATGCTTGCGTAGCTGGCGCAGCTCGTGATGCTGTGCCACTTGGTTACCAGATTATTGTGGTAGATGATGCTTGCGCCACACGGGATCTTGACAACGCCGATGGAAGCGTACTATCCCACACCACCCTACATCACGCAGCCTTAGCATCCATCGCCGATACCTTTGGAGACATCATGACAACTGAGCAAATCCTGAAGCTGCCTTTAGCATAACAGCGGAAAACTAGCATTCTACGCGGGGGCTTTGTTGCAAAAATCAGGGGCCCATGCCACTGATGTAATAGCGGCATAAGCCCCCCAACATGAATCGCTTTGCCGCAGTCATGGAGAACGAATGCGGGCAACACGATAATCCATTCGCGGCTAGCACCTTAAGCCTATTGCAACGCGGCATTTTGGGCGATATAGCGCTGCGCTACGGCCTGCGCCGCTCCCCTGCGTATGTGGGGCACTGGCAGTAGTTGATTACATCGCCCCGTATTGGCAACAATGGGCTTGCTCACTTTCTGGAACGCAGCGCATCACCCATTGTGCGTGCCACAGTAGCCTCTTTCGGCTTTGTCTATATTCATCCGATGGCGAATGGCGCTACCCAGACCTTACCGCACACGCTGAATATCTCGCAAAAATCATCGACACCACGCTGACACAGGAGATGCGCAAAGAAGCCCGTTTCTTAAAAGCCAACGACCAAGCCCGCAGCGCCATCAAGCAATTTTTAGAAGCACCAGATAATGAACTGGACGGAATTATTCGGAGTATTCGGCAGAATGGGAATACGCTGTCTAATCCGCTTTGTAAGGGTATCCGATTCTTGCTGAGAATGCAGGAATGGGTGAACGGGTTGTTAATGCGGTGCGGCAGGCTTTTGGCGATTAAAAGAATGGCGACTACATTCAAAAAAAAGCAGCACTGAATTAACTGTGGTTTATCCCCAGTTGTGTGTATGCAAACCCAAATCAATAAAGCGCAAACAAACTTACTCTATTGTTATTTTTTCTCGACAATTTACTTTATATTGCTGTCATAATATGTAATACCCCGCAGACTCTCGGACAGCGGCATGCGCCTCACACCAACCACCACTTACAACAACTCTCGCGCCGCGACCGCCTGCAGAGCATCAGCGACATGTTGGATCGATCAAGACATGGGCGACGATGCGCACTCGGTGCATTTACTCTCGGGCGGCGAATCCTTCCTTGTCTCGCTAGCGCTAGGCTTGGCCTCACTGTCATCCAACCGAGTGCGTGTTGAATCGCTCTTTATCGACGAAAGCTTTAGCTGCCTCGACGCCGAAGCGCTACGTGTCACAATGGATGCACTGGATGGCTTACAAGCCATGGGCAGAAAAGTCAGCGTGATTTCACATCTACAGTAAATAACGTAGCAGATTGTGACAAAGATTTTGGTGCAGAAGAAGGCGGGTGGTAAGAGTTAAGTGGCGACTATATAAATAGGCTTAATAAAATGCAAAGAAATTCAAATTAATTCCATTATCCATATCGAGGAAGAGCACCATGATAACTGAAATACTTATCGATAAAGTTGCCAGCTATAAAAGCCCAGTAAAAATCAATCCAATCAATAAAACATCACTTTTATATGGATTAAATGGCGCAGGAAAAAGCACAATTTCTAATTATCTTTACGACAACGCAAATCCTTTGTATGAGCATTGCCGCGTTGCTAGAAGTGCTGATAGCAACTTGTTGGTTTACAATCAGTTATTTTTACGTGATTACTTTCATGAAGAAGATAGCTTAAAAGGGATTTTTACCTTATCTAAAGAGAATAAAGATATACTAATTAAAATAGAAGATAAATCACTAGAATTAAATAAATCAGAAAAAACCACAGAAGAGCAACTGCTAGAAATAAATAATTTAGAAGACAAGAAAAACACAGCAAAAACTGAAGCATTAAATAAAGTATGGGAAATCAAAACAAAATACACTGGTGGAGACCGTGTTTTTGAATATTGCCTTGAAGGTTTGAAAATAAAAGATAATTTATTTAATCATATAAAGTCGCTAACCTTACCAAATGAAGAGCCTGCAGATACTATAGATTCACTCAAACGAGAGCTTGCCTCTCTACAGGGAGATAAGGCGTATGAAATCAAAAAACTAGAAGAATTTACTTTCTCTGGGGAGACGATTGAAAAAAATGGCATATTCAAAAAGGTGATAGTTGGAAAGCAAGATGGAACTATTGCAGAGTTTATAAGCACACTAGGAAATTTAGACTGGGTAAGGAATGGCCTACAATACCTGCCAAATGAAATCGAGCAAAATGGGTCGCCCTGCCCATTTTGCCAAGCAAAAACCATAACGAAAAACCTATTTGAGTCAATAACCGACATATTTGATGAAGCATACGAGAAAGATATTTCTTCGTTGAATTTACAGGCTAGCAATTATTTCAATTCAGAACACGAAATAAAGCTAGATGCAATTTCTGACATTATTGTCGTTGACTCCTTGACCGCCGAAATATGGAAGTCATTACAATCCGAGTTAAACTCAATATATCAAAGAAATATTTTCACAATAAATGAGAAGATAAAAAGCCCAAGCTCACCCCTCGAGTTAAAATCAAGCGAAGAAACCATAAAAGCAACAAAAAAAATAATTAACGATACAAATTTAAAAATAGAAAAACACAACGAAAATTTAAAAAATAAAAAGCAAGTTCTATTAAAAATAAAGAAAAATTTTTGGCAACTAATGCGTTACAACTACGACCAAACATTAGCCAACTATCTAAAAACAGAAAATATTACCCAAGAAAAAATAAAAATCATCCAAACAGCGCACAAAGAAGCCACTCAAGCTGCAACAACAATAAAAGAAGAAATAGCAGAACTGAGAAAAAAAACAGTCAACATAGAAGAGGCTATCGCCAACATTAACAATGGCTTAAAAGAAATTGGAATTGATGGGTTTAGCGTCATCAAACACGACAATGACTTATACAGAATATCAAGATCAAACGAAACGGAAAATGCCTTCTTCACTCTAAGCGAAGGAGAAAAAACTGTAATTAGTTTTTTGTATTTCATTGAGTTATGCAAAGGTGAAGTCCATGCTTCGGCCACTCCAAAAAATAAAATCGTCGTGATAGATGACCCTATATCAAGCCTGTCTCACATCTATGTTTTCAATATTGGTCAACTAATAAAAAGAGAATTTATTAACTCAAAAAACTACGATCAAGTTTTAATTTTCACTCACAGCTTATATTTTTTCTATGAACTAACCCACACAAAAAAAGATAAAAGAGACGCCGAGCAAAACTTATATAGAATCAAAAAATCCGCATCAGGAAGTTCAATAGTTAAGATGAAATATGAAGAAATTCAAAATGACTATCAAACTTACTGGGCGACAATTAAAGACAAAGACACTCCTCCTGCATTAATAGCAAATTGCATGCGAAATATTGTTGAATATTTTTTCAATTTTGTTAACAAGAAAGACTTTAACAATGTATTCCAGAATCCGAAACTTCATTCCGACAAGTATCAAGCTTTCTATAGATACATGAATAGAGAGTCTCACTCAATTGGGCAAAATATCTTTGACATCAAGGAATTTGATTATGAAAATTTTAAGGAGGGGCTTAAATTAATATTCGAAGAGCTTGGATATTTAGAACATTATGAAACAATGATTAGACTCTAGGGTCAGACCTTACATCTGACATAAAGAAATCAATTCAATGCTTAAAATATATAAAGCCCTGTAAATACATGGCTTTTTTATCATTAAAACTGGAATCCGACGACAGTTAAACGCAAAGAGTCAACAAACCAAACCAAAACATTATTCATTGCTTTTACTTTCAGCAACCAACACACACTCCTAACCCTAAAAACAACAAAACCCCAGCCATTGGCTGAGGTTTTGCTTGTGTTTGTGACACTCAACAAACGCTAAAAGCTACGGCAACCTCACTCCCACTCAATCGTCGCAGGTGGCTTACCACTTACATCGTAAACCACGCGATTGATACCTTTCACTTCATTAATAATCCTATTGGACACTTTGCCGAGTAAGTCGTAAGGCAGTTCGGCCCATTTGGCGGTCATGAAGTCTGAGGTGACTACGGCGCGCAGGGCTACCACGTAGTCGTAGGTGCGGCCGTCGCCCATTACGCCAACGGATTTCACGGGTAGGAAGACGACGAAGGCTTGGCTGGTGAGTTCATACCAGTTTTTGCCGGTTTTTTCGTCTACCGTAGCACGTAGCTCTTCAATAAAGATGGCGTCGGCAAAGCGCAGTAGATCAGCGAATTCTTGTTTTACTTCGCCAAGGATACGCACGCCAAGGCCTGGGCCTGGGAATGGGTGGCGGTAGACTAGCTCTGGGGCTAGACCGAGCGCTACGCCTAGTTCGCGCACTTCGTCTTTGAATAGTTCGCGCAATGGCTCTAGCAAGCTCAGCTTCATGGTTTCTGGCAGGCCGCCTACATTGTGGTGGCTCTTGATGGTGTGCGCTTTGCCGGTTTTTGCGCCAGCCGATTCGATCACATCCGGGTAAATGGTGCCTTGGGCCAGCCATTTTGCGCTTGGCAATTTAGCGGATTCAGCTTGGAATACTTCTACGAATTCGCGGCCAATGATTTTGCGCTTGGCTTCTGGATCGGTTACACCGGCAAGGTGGCCCATAAACTGCGCGGCGGCATCAACGTGAATCACTTTTACGCCAAGGTGCTCGGCAAAGGTATCCATCACTTGCTTACCTTCGTTCAGGCGCAAGAGGCCGTTATCTACAAACACACAAGTCAGTTGATCGCCAATGGCGCGGTGGATCAGCGCTGCGGCTACGGATGAATCCACGCCGCCAGATAGGCCCAAGATTACTTCGTCTGTGCCGACTTGTTCGCGGATTTTTGCGACCGCTACGTCGATGTAGTTAGGCATGGTCCAGCTTGGCTTTGCGCCGCAAATATCCAGCACAAAGCGGTTAATCATGGCGCGGCCTTGCAGAGTGTGGGTCACTTCTGGGTGGAACTGTACGGCGTAGAAGCCACGCGCTTCGTCGCTGATCGCGGCGATTGGGCAAGCTTCATTGCTGGCAATCACCGAGAAGCCCGCTGGCAGCGCGGTGACTTTGTCACCGTGGCTCATCCAGACTTCTAATACGCTTTGGCCTTGGCTATTTTTGCGATCTTCTAGGCCGCTGAATAATTTGCTACTTTCTTGCTTGCCGATTTCGGCAAAGCCAAACTCACGTACCGTGCCCGCTTCTACCTTGCCGCCCAGCGCTTCAGCCATCCATTGCATGCCGTAGCAAATACCCAGTACCGGTACGCCCAGCTCAAACAATTTAGGGTCGGCTTGGTAATCGCTCTCGTAAACCGAATTTGGGCCGCCGGAAAGGATGATACCGGTCGGTTTAAATTCACGAATAAAATCGATAGATACATCAAAAGAGTGCAGCTCAGAATACACATGCGCTTCACGAACACGGCGGGCGATCAGCTGAGTGACCTGCGAGCCAAAGTCCAAAATGAGAATTTTATCCATTGTCTGACGTCTTTGATGTTTAAATAATCGCCGAATTTTACCTTGCTCAGCTCATTGCGGCTAGCAAGTATTCAGCAAACACCGGCTGTACGTATAGATTTAGCCAATCGCAGCACGATAGCTGATTTTCTTTCCCGCAAAGCAAGCGCAAAAAATACCAAAGGGATAAACTTGTAAGCACTACGCCAAGGAGTACCGCCATGCCCATCAGCGATTACCATATCAGCACCGATCAGCAACGCTTTGATCTGGATGCGATTCATGCTTTTCTCAGCCAATCTTATTGGTCTGCCGGTATTTCACGCGATACGGTTGCAAAAGCCACGCAAAACTCGCTGGCATTTGGCGTATTTCTTGGTGACAGCCAAATCGGCTTTGCACGGGTGATTACCGATAAAGCCAGCTTTGCCTATTTAGCCGATGTATATATTTTGGACGCACATCGCGGCCAAGGCTTAGCCAAGTATTTAATCGCCACCATTCAAGCCCACCCCGATTTGCAGATGATTCGGCGATTTATGTTAGCCACCAAAGACGCACATTCGCTTTACACTCAATTTGGTTTTACGGAGCTAGCCAATGCCTCGCGCTTTATGGAGATCCATAGCCCAAGCGTTTATCAGGCTTAGTTTTGGAGTGTAGGGGTCAAAGAACAGGTACGTGGGTTGCACACCCATCCTATCAACTTAAGCCAAACTTGTAGGCTGGGTGAAGCCCGCGATCGATGCTAAAAACGCGGGTTGTACCCGCCCTACGATGCTTCAACGCCTGCAATAGATAGATCTACGTTGATGGCTTAAGGCTTAACCATCAACAAGTTTCCCTTAAGTTGATAGAGGGCTTCAAACGCACTAAGAAAAACGCCGCCCTTTAATAATGAGCGGCGTTTTTTTACGCGGACCAAGCCATTAATTTTTTGCCTGCCCCAAGCGCTCTAGCATGGCTTTTACCGCCGACATTTGCGGGGCGGTCTTGCTATAAAAATTAGGTGCTAGAGGATTGCTTGGGTCTGAATAGCCCCAAAAATCCCAGCAGCCCTTTGGGTTTAGTGGGGTAAAAAACCAACCGCTACTCGCCTGTGCCTGAGGGTAAAGCACCATTATTTTATTTGCATCGGCCAGCTCGTTGTAGCCGGTGGTGCCATAAAACAGATTGCCGATTTTTGTAGCGCCCTGCTCGCAGCCGTGAAACGCCACGTGCACTTTGCAGCTTTCTGCCTCGCAAGCCTTAGGCACATAAAGATAGGCATCGCTACTCATGCTGGTATAGCTAGATTTAATAAATTCACTCTGATCAAACGCCACAATCTTGCCACTGAGCACTGCCACCGCAGGCTGCAGATCGCCATAAATGTGCTTCAAAATATCTTGTGATTGAATAAAATTGCAGCCATTAATATAGGGCGCTTGGGTGTCGGCACACACCACATCCTTAGTATTACTGGTGATGATGGCGTGGCCAGCATCTACATTCTGAATATATTTAATGCTTGCTGCGGGCACACCAGCCAGCTGATAAAACGCGGCAGCCTGATCCACCACGGCGGTGGCCACGGTTTTATCGGCTTGCCCGCTAAATAAATACACTTTTTGGGTTTTTAGATTTTCGAGCTTATCAATGGCTCCAGTACGCTCAAATGCCTTTGCCAATTGGATTAAAAGAGTGGGATTAGGTGGGCCATAGGCACTTAAAGAAGGATTCATGCAAGCGGTGGTTGCCACCAGCACTGATGGAGGCACGGGATAGGCCGAGCCAGAGCAATAAAACGGCCCACCCGCGACGACTCCCGCCCCAACCAAGGAAGCAGAAAAAGCCGTTTGAAACTGTGCCGCCATAAACGCCCCAGAAGATAAGCCGGATACCGATGTCTGGCTTAAATCTGCCTTATAAGCGGGCAACTTATCCGTACTGGCGGCAAAGCTGCTATACAGCCCCAAAAACACCGCCGCCACAGCAAAGCTACAATGTAGAGCACTAGACTTATCTTTCATGAAAAACCCCTTATTGATGGCTAAATTTATCAAATATCTGACACTAAACTTAGCAGCAAGAAAGGAAAAACGACACTCGTCTATTTGAATCTTTGATGAATTTTTAAATCGCAACACAAGCCCCTTTTCTTTTTTACAAAAAAAGAGTCAAAACAACTAAGGAAGCGCTGATTTAATCGTCATCCCTCAATTTTTTATCGGGAATCCTGCGTAAATACAGGATTCCCGTCTGTATAGAAATGACGAAGCAGAATAAATCAAAAACGCCCTCAGCGATTAAGCAGCCACAATGGATTTATCTAGCGCCGCAATTCGATTAAAAACCAAAAACATCAATAGCACAGCGGGCAAAGAGCATAATAACAAGGTATTAAACAAGCCGTATTGATTTGCCAAAAATCCTGCAGGCAGCGCCAATCCAGCCAAGAGCAAGGTGGTAATTTGGTATACCAGCACCGAAACAGGGCCAATTTCTTGCTCTGAAAAACGGCTAAGCATAGTGGTATACGCCACTGCATACAGCATATTGGAAGCAATATGTGCCAGCACCACAGCAATAAAAACCAAGGTAAAACTTGTTGAGTAAAAGGCTAATAAATACATCATAAAAAACATCAATCCCAAGCCAGATTTACCAAGGCTAGACCCAAATAAATAATCCACTATTTTTTGGTTTACTACTAAGGGGCCAATTAATTGCCCAAGACAGCGGGCAAATAGCAACATAAGCACCGGATGAATAAGCAGCCCCAGCCATTTTATTTCTGCAAACGCTAGCCCTTTTACCGGTAGCAAAGCCATTGCAGGTGCGGAAATAATAGTTAGCAAGGGCATGATTAATAGGGCGCACTTTTTATCCCCATTTAATGATGCGAAACGCAATGTGGCTTCCACGGCCTCTTCTATTTTATCCACCACTTGCTGTGGGCTAATTGAGCGTGAATAAATTAAACATGCCATTGCCAGCAGATAGGAAACCGCATCAATAAAAAAATACACGCCATGCTGTACTAAAGGATAAATAAGGCTGCCAATCCCTGTGCCAACAATTGCAACCGCAGAGAAAGATATCGTTTCAATGGTGGCGATTTGCAAATAGTCTTCTTCAGTAAAGCCACGTTTATTAATCATATTGTATGCCGCCACACCCACGCCAATAAATAGGCTAGATACAGCAACAGCAAGCATTAGCACGCGTGGACTAGCGGTGATAAGCGCATAAAATGGTAAGATTAAGGCAAATAAACCCGCCAGCTCTGCGGCAATTAGTATAGAGAATGGTTTAAAATATCGGCTCAAGTACTTACCCAACTCAGACGATAATAAAGCCGGTGCAACCGATACTGAAAACGTAATAGCAAAATCAAGGGGACTGGCATCCAACTTAGCTAAGTTGGCATAAATAGCTACCCCAGTTAAGCCCGTTCCAATCCCTGTAATAAGATAGCCCAAGCTAAACCACAGATACCAGCGTGATGATATTAATAATTTAAATACTGACATGATATAAACCTAATATGTAGGTGATGCACAGCCGTGTTCTAGTAACACAGACAATCGCTGTATTGAATAGGCGCAAAAATGCTGCATCACTTTTTTAAAGTGTCATCGTATCTGCATAAGTAAAAGCCACTAAATATTCACCCATATTAAAACAGGCAAGCAGAATTAATTCTGCACGCGAAAATAAGGGCTATTACGCAAAGCAAATAGATAAAAAATTGGGATAGAGCAAAGCGATAAGGCAGGCAAGCCGATTGGGCTAGCGGCCTAATGAGGAAAGCTAGAGGTGGGTTTCTACTTGAGCAAAAACAGCCAATACGGATATTGCTATTTGATAAGGATTTTCACGGAACATTGTTTATCTCCTTTGAGCGTGAGCCAGCAATTTATCAAATAGAAAGCATGGCGTCAATTTAATATAAAAACACAGCTGATTATGTCTCTTATTCAATAACACCGAGGTAAATCATCTTTTTAGAACAGCACACTGTTCTTGCATTTGTAGGGCGGGAAAAACCAATCCTATCAACTTAAGGGCAATGTTTTAATTATTAAACAGACTTCAACTTGGACTGCACTATCGCAAGCATTTAAAACATCGCAGGGTGGGCGCGTTTTTTGCCCACGCCGCGTATCCGCGTGGGCAAGATAAACCGCCTTGCCCACCCTACATGTTGGTTAAATCTTAAGTTGATAGGATTGGGGTGAAACTCGCGAGTAACGTTGAAAAAACGCGGGTTTCACCCGCCCTACGAATGCTCCATTGCTTACTGATTGTTCAATAAGTACGGGGCGTCATTCCTGCTCAGGCGGGTATCCAGCAGCACGGCTGCGTTGGCTTCTTAGCCTTATTGCGTCCCTGCAATTTCTTCTTCGCTGGCGCTCTCCGCCTTTGGCGTGGCAGCCTTAGGCGGTACTGGGTGCATTACATCGGGGCTAACGCCCTTGCCATCTGGGCCTACATTCTGGTTTACGGCTGGCAAGTGATGGGCAATGCCTTTGTGGCAATCAATACAGGTCATGCCTTCAGACAAGCCTTTTTGGTGCGCATTGGCCGAGCGGGTGTTTTGCTCCATATAGTCAAAATATTCGTAGTTATGGCAGTTACGACAGGCTTTGGAATCGTTAGCCTTCATCCTTGCCCATTCGTGTTGCGCCAACTCAATCCGCTTATCTAGGAATTTCTCACGCGTATCGATAAAGCCGGTGAGCTTACCCCAGACTTCTTTAGAGGCCTCAAGCTTACGCCACATCTTTGGGCCCCATTCATGCGGCACATGGCAATCTGGGCAGGTGGCACGCACACCAGAGCGATTAGTGTAGTGAACGGTTTCTTGGTATTCCGGATACACATTGCTCGCCATTTCATGACAGCTTAAACAGAATTTCTCGGTATTGGTCATCTCTAGGGCGGTATTAAAGCCGCCCCAAAAGATAATCCCCACCAAGAACGCCACAATCACCCCGATATAGCCAATACGTAAGCTGCGTAGTTTTGCCAGCAAGGTACAGATGCGTGCCTTGAGTGAGGGCTTGCTTTCATCGCTCATATTTCATTCCTTTTACTTAACCAAGCCATCCGCAGGCTTAAAGGTATTGCCAACCAAAGGTTTGGCATCCGTTTGCGGCACGTGGCATTGCTGGCAGAAATAACGACGTGGCGAGATATTAGTCAGCTCAGTGCCGCCTCGGGTTTTAAAGTGGGTAATCGATACCTTGGTCGCACCGGTGTCCGCCGTGCGATCCCAGCTATGGCAATCGAGGCATTTATTAAACTCTTTGGTAATCAGATAGCCCTTGGTGGTGTGCGGGATGAGCGGGGGCTGCTGCACAAATTGCCGAGGCAGTGGTTTGCGATCTTTTTCCCAGCGATAGTTTTCAGAAGGTGCATCGCCTTTTACGGCCTCAGTGCCGCGCAGGGATTTCATGGTTTCTGCCTGCACCACGGGGGCGCAGACCATACAGAAGCTCAGAAACAGCGCCAGCATTGGCATTAATTTTTTCATTTTTTTCTCCTTCTTGATTGTGGGTTGGGTATCGATCGCCACATCTCATTGAATCATCGTGTTATAGCGAAGCCCATCCTCTCGACAGGGGTGGGTATCAACATCCCCTCTCCCCTTGCCCTCTCCCGTAAAGGGAGAGGGGGATAAGTAGCGCCTGCGGCGCAATCTTACTTTTAGGCCTTAACCACTTTCACCGCACATTTCTTGTAGTCGGTTTGCTTAGAAATCGGGCAAGTTGCATCCAGCGTTAGCTTATTCACCAAGCGGCCTTCATCAAAGAAGGGGATAAAGATCAGCCCCATCGGCGGCTTATTGCGGCCACGTGTTTCTAGGCGGGCTTTGATATCGCCACGGCGGGACGATACCTTCACCAACATCCCGCGCTGTAAGCCACGTTTTTTAGCGTCGTTTGGGTTCATAAACACCATCGCTTCTGGCACGGCTTTATGCAGCTCAGGCACGCGGCGGGTCATGGTGCCGGTATGCCAGTGCTCTAACACGCGGCCCGTGCAGAGCCACATATCAAAGTTGGCATCGGGCATTTCTGGCGGGGCTTGATATGGCAGAGCAATAATATTGGCACGGCCATCTTTATTACCGTAAAAGCGCACGCCCTCGCCTTTTTTCACATACGTGTCGTAACCTTCGCGATAGCGCCACTTGGTTTCTTTGCCATTCACCACGGGCCAGCGTAAACCACGGGCTTGGTGATACATATCAAACGGCGCTAAATCATGGCCATGGCCGCGACCAAACTGGGCGTACTCTTCAAACAAGCCTTTTTGGATATAAAAACCAGCCAGTTTAGCTTCTACGTTTTCAAAGCCTTTGTATTGATCGGCGGCTTTAAATTTATCGACATTGCCATTCACATACAGCACGTCGTACAGCGTTTTGCCTTTGACCGCGGGCTGCTTGGCAATCAAATCAGCAGGCCACACGTCTTCCACCTTAAAGCGCTTAGCAAATTGCATCAGCTGCCATAAATCAGATTTTGCTTCACCCGGTGCATTCACCTGCTGACGCCATAGCTGGGTACGGCGCTCGGCATTACCAAAACCGCCCTCTTTCTCTACCCACATCGCGGTGGGCAGCACTAAATCTGCCGCCAGTGTAGAGGCGGTTGGGTATGGATCAGACACCACAATAAAGGTGTCTGGCCTGCGCCAGCCGGGGTAAAGCTCTTCATTAATATTGGGGCCAGCTTGCATATTGTTATTACACATCTGCCAATAGACTTTAATCTTGCCATCTTTAATGGCACGGGCCATTGCCACGGCGTGCAAGCCAATTTTGCTAGGGATAGTGCCCTCAGGAATACGCCATATTTCTTCGGCGTGTTTACGGTGCTCTGGATTAGTGACCACCATATCGGCAGGCAGGCGGTGAGCAAAGGTGCCCACTTCACGCGCCGTACCACAGGCCGAAGGCTGGCCAGTCAGTGAAAACGGGCTATTACCCGGCTCGGCAATTTTGCCGGTCAGCAAGTGGATGTTGTAAATCATATTGTTCGCCCATGTGCCACGGGTGTGCTGATTAAAGCCCATGGTCCAGAACGAGGTGACTTTGATTTTAGGGTCGGCGTAGAGCTCAGCCAACGCAATCAGCCGGTCCTCAGGAATACCGCAAAGCTTGCTGACTTTATCTACCGTGTAATCGGATACAAACTTTGAAAACTGCTCAAACGAGCCGTCTTTCATATCATTTGGATTATTTTTTGGCTTGCCCGAAGCATCAGGGTAGCCATTCGATTTAGCATTCACTTCTAGCGGATTATTTGGGCGCAAGCCATAACCGATATCGGTCTCACCAATTTTAAAATTACAGTGATCTTTTACAAACTTCTGATTAACTCGGCCGGTTTTGATGATGTGATGGCAGATGAAATTCATCATCGCCAAATCAGTTTGTGGGGTAAATACCAAGCCATAGCCGATATCGGCCAGCTCAAAAGAGCGATGCTCATAAGTCGAGAGCACAGCGACTTTTACTTTAGGATTAGATAAACGTCGATCAGTAATCCGGCTCCATAAAATCGGGTGCATCTCGGCCATATTAGAGCCCCAAAGCACAAAGGCATCGGCGGCTTCGATATCGTCGTAGCAGCCCATCGGCTCGTCCATACCAAAGGTACGCATAAAACCGGTGACCGCGCTGGCCATACAGTGGCGGGCATTTGGGTCTAGATTATTAGATCTGAAACCTGCCTTCATCAGTTTAACGGCGGCATAGCCTTCATAAATCGTCCACTGGCCCGAGCCAAACATGGCAATAGATTCTGGGCCGCTGGTTTTAAGCGCTTCTTTCCACTTTTTTTCCATAATGGCAAACGCCTCATCCCAACTAATCGGGGTGAATTCGCCATCTTTATCGTACTGGCCATTTTTCTTGCGTAGCAAAGGCTGGGTTAAACGATCTTCGCCGTACATAATTTTGGAAAGGAAATACCCTTTCACACAGTTCAAGCCACGATTCACTTCACCATCAGGATCACCCTGAGTGGCCACCACACGGCCATTTTGCGTGCCCACTAAGACGGCACAGCCAGTCCCACAGAATCGACAGGGTGCTTTATCCCAGCGGATGCTGTTTTTGCCATCGCCAGCCATTGCGGGCATCGTTTTAGGCGCAGCGCCTGCAAGTGGAATACCCGCACTCGCCACCGCCGCGGCCACGGCGGATATTTTAATAAACTCACGGCGGTCCAAGCTCATGATAAGTGCTCCTTAGATTTTGTAGGGGATTGGGGCATTTCTTCATCACAGTATTCATAAGCCAGCGTGGCCGATGCGATATAGGGAATCTCTTGAATTTGCTTAAGTAAATCTGAGGAGCGCACGTCTACCACGTCTTCTATCGTGATAATCATTCGCCCTTCGTGCTCCAGATGTAATTCCACGCCCTGCACCGATAACACCGCCGTCTTAACTTCTTCTAAACGGCCGGGAACGGCCCGAATCACCAGGCTAAAGATATTCATGCGATCAACTCCAACAAACGAATGCTATTACTTGGGCAAGGAGCAACACATGCGCCACAACCGGTGCATTGCTCCGTATTAATAATGGGCTGCGCCACTTTGCCAACGGCCAACTGAAAACGAATTGCCTGCTGATCACAGGCCTCGCCGCAGATCCGGCAATCCACCCCCCGCTCGGCCAAACAGCTGGCATCAATTTGCGCGTGAATTTGCCAAGGGGGATCAATCTGCGCATCTAACGCTTTGCTTTGGCATGCGCTCACGCAATCCCCACAGAAGGTGCATTCACCATCGGTAAAATCGACTTTAGGAAACCCTCCGTCTCCCACCTTGATAATTTGGCTTGGGCAAGCACTAGCGCAATCACCGCAACGGGTGCATAAGCTAAGAAATGCAGGGCTCGCCCATGGTGGGCGAGGCGCCATCGGCGTTTGCGGGCGACGGCCAAAAAGTAAGTTGCGACGCGAAGGATCCACTGCAATCGTCAATTCAAATAGTAAGGATTTAAGGTTAGGTGGGCGCACGCTTAGATACAATGCCTCTTTAGAGGGAGTTGGCCCCCAGCGGTGCAAACCCTCTACCCCAGAGGAGGTAGCCTCAGGTTTGCGCAAAGCCAACAGGCATGGTGTACTCAGCGGCTTGTCATCTGCGCAAGCCATCTACACATGGGTAAAACCGATGCAGCCCATAAAATGTATTCGATACGCAGCTTATGATTAAGGCAAAAAGGCAAAGGCCAGAGCAACGTGATTGAAACCATGGAAATTTAGAGGTAGACATGCGTATTAAGGATTATTTCCGCCAAACCTCTATTTTGCGGTTTATCACCCACGCCCTATTGCTGATGGTCTTACCGGCTTTTGTGGCTTTTTTTATGAGCTGGAGCAGTGTGATTCGCTCCAGCGGTGAAGGGGCGGTGATTAATTTGGCGGGCTCTTTGCGCAAGCAAACCTATTTAATTGTTGCCACCCACTTATCTCCCCCCGCTCCTGTTCCGGGAAGCCGGCCTTATTTGCAGCAAGTCATTGATGATTTTGAACAGCGCCTTTATCACCCCATCCTGCTTAGCAATTTGCCAAGCGAACAAGCTGACCCCGTGCGCGTTGCTTACAATAAAATGGAGATGAGCTGGCGCACCGAGATCAAGCATGACTTATCCCAGCTCAATACCACCTACGATGGCCAGCTACTCCCTAAAGCAATGCAATTTGTGACTTTAATCGACCATTATGTCGCTGCCATTGAAGACAAACACGAAGCACGCCTGCTGTGGCTAGGGCGCATTCAATGGATATCTTTGGGCGTGATGATCTGTGTGTTATTGCTTACCTTAAAATGGCTAAGCCGCAGTGTGACCCGCCCCTTAATCGCCATGGCACAAGCCGCTACCCAGATTAGGCAAGGTGATTTAAACATCCGCGCTCCTGAAGAAGGCGCTGGCGAGATTACCCAGCTTGGGCAAGCGATCAATCATATGGTGAGCGAGCTAGCCGAAGGCATCGCTGAATTAGAATCTCGCGTCACTAAAAAAACCAAGGCGCTATCGCAAAACCAGCGCAGCTTAGAGTTTTTGTACCGGATGAAGCAAATCCTCTCCGATCAAGAGCCGGATCAAGCCACTTTTGATCAAGTACTGAATGATTTAGGCAGCGTTATTGAGCTAGAGCACGCCGCCATCTGCATCACAGAAACCGAGCAAGCACCGCTGGCTTTTCGCTTTGCCATCATGCCCAATAAAGATATTGAACATTGCAATCAAAATAGCTGCCAAGACTGTACTGAGGCAGTCAATCAGCCGCCGCAAACCATCAATCGCCCCGTATTTCAGCTCAGCGATGGCAGAAAAAACTACGGCATTATGCCCATTCAGCTCAAGCCAGAGCAGGTGCTGGCAGATTGGCAACTGCAGTTATTAGAAGCCGTGGCGCGGCAAATTGGTACGGCACTGGCCAATGCCAAACGTAAGCAAGAATCGCATCGTTTGGCTCTGCACGAGGAGCGCTCCGTCATTGCGCGGGAATTACACGATTCGCTCGCGCAATCTTTATCCTATTTAAAGATTCAAGTGGTGCGCTTACAAAAGCAGTTTCCTGAAGCAGAACGCAGCCCTACCGCCCAAGCCGCACTCAGCGAGCTGCGTGAAGGGCTGAATGGTGCATATCGCCAGCTACGCGAACTACTGAATACTTTTCGCTTACAAATGCACGAGCGCGGGCTTGCTGCTGCACTAGAACAAACCGCGCAAGAATTTACTGAGCGCATAGGCCACCCTATTCTCTTAAAAAACCACCTTATGGGGGTGGAACTCAGCGCACATGAAGAAATTCATATTCTACAAATTATCCGCGAAGCCCTCGCCAATATTGAACATCACGCGGCAGCCCAGCACGCGTGGATTGGCTTAACTTGGGAAGAACACCGTATTTTGGTCACCATTGAGGATGACGGCTGCGGCATTAGCCAGCACCCCGATAAAAAACAACATTATGGGCTGAGCATCATGCGCGACCGCGCGCACAGTTTAAACGGCCAGTTCAACCTACAACGCCGAGAACCAAGCGGCACTTTGGTTTCGCTGCGCTTTACCCCAGTCACCCCCTTTGCACCGCAAGGAGCCACCTCATGAGCAATGGATACACCGTTGTTGTTATTGATGACCACCCCCTATTTAGAAAAGGCGTACTGCAGCTTTTAGCCCTTGATGAGCGCTTTATTTTGGTGGGCGAGGCGGCCAGCGGCGCGGAAGGGCTGGTCATTGTGCAAGCTCAAAACCCAGATTTAGTGATTCTTGATTTAAATATGAAAGAGATGGATGGCATTAGCACGCTACGCGCCATTAAAGAATTAGACCTTGATTCACGCGTGGTCATGCTCACCGTATCCGATCAATCCTCGGATTTAGTCGCCGCCGTGCGGGCGGGGGCCGATGGCTATTTACTGAAAGATATGGAGCCAGAAGAGATTATCAGCAGCCTAGCCGAGGCACTCGATGGGCAAATGGCCATACCCGAGCGCCTTGGCCGAGTGCTAGCGCTGGCCTTGCGGGATGACGACGCCAGCCAGCGTAACGCCATGATGGATTCATTAACCGAGCGCGAGCGCGAAATCTTAGCCTGCCTTGCCAATGGTCTATCCAACAAACTAGTGGGCCGCGAGCTGGGTATCGCCGAAGGCACGGTTAAAGTGCACGTTAAAAGCTTACTGCGAAAACTCAGCTTCCGCTCCCGCCTAGAAGCCGCCATTTGGGCCGTGGAGCAAGGGATAAAATTGCGTTAAAGGAGTTGTTGGGCGGGCAAAGGCGGTTTATTTTACCCACGCGGATATACCGCGTGGGCTATTTACCCCCCATCCTATCAACTTAAGCAATATGCCATTCGTAGGGCGGGTGAAACCCGCGAGTGATGTTGAATAAATACGCGGGTTTCACCCGCCCTACGATGCTTCAATGCGTGCAATAGATAGATCTACGTTGATCGCTTAAGATTTAACCAACATGTAGGGTGGGCAAGGCGGTTTATCTTGCCCACGCGGATACGCGGCGTGGGCAAAAAACTCCCCCTACGATGTTCTAAATACTTGCAATAATGCAATCCAAGTTGAAGCCTGTATAACAATACAAACATTCCCCTTAAGTTGATAGGATTGTATTTACCCCTCCCTAAAATATCAGCGCTCTTCTTTGCCAGAAATCCAAATAGAAATCACCAACCAAATGGTATTGAGCACCGCTAATACAAAGCCTAAAAAACCCAACAAGGGCAAACCAAATAGCATAGGCCCAGCTTTTACTGTCATCACAATCGATGAACCAATAATTAAAGAGCCGGTCACAATCCCCATCGTCAACCGATTAGCGCTGCGGGTAATTTGCAAGCCAAAATGATCTAGCCGCTTTAAATCTAAATCAATACGCATATTGCCACGGCGGGCTTGTTTAATCAGCTTGCCAATATCTCTGGGTAAGCCGCCCAGTAATTGCACCGCTTCATACAGGCCTTCTTTACCTTTTTTAAGCATGGCCTTGGGATGAAAGCGCTCCAAGATCACTTCTTTAACAAAAGGCGTGAGATGCCCCACCATTTGGAAATCTGGATCAAGCTGCCGCCCTAATCCCTCTAAGGTAATCAGCGCTTTAAATAACAGCGTTAAATCTGATGGCAGGGTAATTTGATGTTCGCGCATCATTTGCACCACATCATTAAGCAAATTACCAAAACGAATATCTTTTAAAGCCAGGTTTTCATAATCAAACATAAACCCTGCAATATCGGCGGCGAGCTTTTCCTCATCCACCACCGTATCACCGGTCCATTCTAATAGCACATTTAAAATGCCATGCTCATCGCGCTGCGCAAGGGCGGCTAATAAATCGACAATTTGATCGCGCCGTGGATGCGGTAAACGCCCCACCATACCAAAATCTAAAAAGGCAATTTGATTGCCCGGCAAATACTTCACATTGCCAGGATGCGGGTCGGCATGAAAATAGCCATCAATCAATACCATTTTTAATACCGCATCCGCGCCCCTAGACGCTAAAACACAGCGATCCAAACCCGCAGCATCTACCCCTAATAAATCATTGCCTGCCACTCCCCCAATATAGCTTTGAACATTAAGGCTTTCTGAAGTCCATTCCCAATAGGTTTTTGGAATAACAATATCTTTATGGCCGATAAAATTTTGCACAAAGCGCTCTGAATTTCTAGCCTCTGCAGATAAATTTAATTCACGGCGTAAAGATTTAGCGAATTCTTCGGCGATTTTAACCGGCTGATAGCGGCGCGATTCGGCGAATTCAAATTCCATCAAAGAAGCGATATGCCGCAAGATACGTAAATCGGCCTCTATTTTAGGAATCACCCCAGGGCGGCGAATTTTTAACACTACCTCTGTGCCATCTAATAATTTGGCACGGTGCACTTGGGCAATCGAAGCGGCCCCAACCGGCTCTGAGTCTAGATCAAGAAAAATATGGGCAGGATCCGTACCCAGCAAGGCGGTTAATTCTGGCAGGATTAAATCAAAAGGCACTGGTGGCACATTGCTTTGCAATCTTTCGAATTCAGTAATCCACTCCGGTGGAAACATATCCACCCGTGTGGCCAATACTTGCCCCAGTTTTACAAATGCAGGGCCTAATTCTTCTAAGGCACGGCGCACCCGCACAGGGGAATCGAGCAGCTCGGCTTCATAATTACCAGGCAAATGCAAGAGATCGCTGGCGCGCTCAATGCCACGGGCCAAGCCCAATCTTTGCACCAAATTACCCAAACCATGGCGAACCAGCACCGCCACAATTTCACGAACCCGTGGCAAATCACGCATCACGGTAAAGGTTTCCTTCAGCATTCTTAAGCCCAGAAGTAAGAGTCATGCTATTTCAACATAAATCAGCCATGCCGTGCATTTAACTCCATGATCAAAGAAAAATCTTTTAAATCATCGGCCAATTGAATTAAGCACGTCCTTCATTACTTTTAGTCTGTCAGATTGCCAATCAGCAGCGCCGTATTCCAATTTTCCTAGCGGGGTGAACATGCTAATATTGGCGGCTGTTTTTTACTGCCCCCATAACCCTAAGTAGGCGTAGCTACTGGCCCCTTAAACCAACGTTGCAAAACGTGATGCATCTTAAGCGCAGCCAACAACACGCCTGCTTCATTTAGAGCCATTGCCCCCCACATGAAATGGATTAGATTAATCAGCGCATTATTCGTGGGCGTTAGTGCATTTGCGGCTCACGCCGATGACACTAGCCTTAATGAGGTCGATCCAGCCGTTGAGCAAATTGCTCCAGCCACGACCATTACCAACACTACACGGCCTCGCAAAGCCAAAGCTGATAACCGCAGCGAAAAACCCGATTACGCCCCCGCCCAAGATATGCTGCTACAGGCCATGAGCCTGATTGGCGTGAAATATAAATGGGGAGGCGCCACCCCAGAGGCGGGCTTGGATTGCAGCGGCTTTGTGCGCTATGTGTTCCAAAACTCGATGAATATCGCCCTGCCACACAATGCCTTAGGCATGGCGCAATCGGGCGCAAGTATTAATAAAGAAGAGCTTAAACCGGGCGATTTAGTTTTCTTTAATACGCTGGGGCGCACTTTTTCGCATGTCGGCATTTATATGGGTGACAACCGCTTTATTCACTCGCCACGTGCGGGTAAAAGCGTTGAAATTACTAATTTAAACCAAAGCTACTGGACTTCACGCTTTACTGGCGCTCGCCGCTACGATGGCGCTGGCGGCACCCCCGTCAATATGGCCACTCTATTGGCCCAAGTACCTAAGCAATCGAGCAGCACCACCAGCAGCGTTCGCGCTAAGCCGGTCTGCAAAACGGTTAAACGTAAGGGTAAAAAACACTTGGTATGTGAAACGCCAAAACTTGAGCGCGAAAGCAGCAGCACACGCTCTAAAACCAGCAAGGGCGGTAAATCGCACGCCAGTAGCAAGACTGTAAGCAAGAAAACCAGCAAGGCTGCCGCAAAAAACAGCAAGTCGAGCAAAGCCAGCAGCAAAGCCACCAAGTACAAAAGCACCAGCAAAACCGTGATTAAGCACACGACTAGCAAAAAACATAAGTAATCTTTATCAAAAACGCACACCGCAGCCCTAAGTTGCGGTGTGCGTTTTTGCGCCTGTACCCCTCCTTCCCTTGCTCCGCCCTGGCTAGTTACACTATCTGTTTGTCATCTATTTGTAACACACCGCCCGCATATTCTTCTCCATACTCTCGCTAAATACCTACAACGATTGAAAGCCAAATCACGTTTTTATTCTCGGCGGCAAATCGCACACCCGTAATTGCTAATCTAGATGCACATTATTTATTTGGTAAAGGAGCAGTCTTGCGCAAGATTATTGGCCCCCTATTGGCTGGCATTCTAGGAATAGCGGTATTACTAGGGCTATTTTTTTCTGCTCACGATAAGCAAAAAACAGATGGCGCAGCAGCGCAGGCTGGCAAGCTAAGCTTGGCCCGTGGCTTGATTGGCTCTGAAAAAGAGCCGTTTTACCGCGACCCACGGGTTATCCAAGCCTTTGCCCGCTTGGGTTTACAAGTAGAAGTGCAAAAAGCCGGCTCGCGCGAGATGGCCGTGCATCCTGATTTAAAAAGCTTTGATTTTGGCCACCCTGCAGGCAGCCCTGCGGCATTACGCCTAAAGCAAGTGATGAAGGCGCAAAAACTCTATACGCCTTTTTTTACCCCGATGGCCGTGGCTTCATGGCAAAAACTGATTCCCATGCTGGAAAGTAACGGCCTTGTGCAGAGCCGAGATGGGGCTTACTACATTATTGATATGAAGCGCTTACTCGAGTTGATTAGCACAGGTAAACGCTGGCGCGAGCTAAAAAACAACACCGCTTACGATAGTGGCCGCTCGATTTTAATTTCCAGCACCGATGTGCGTAAGTCTAACTCTGGGGCCATGTATCTAGCGCTGGCAAGCTACTTACTCAATGATAATAATGTGGTGCAGTCTGATGCAGAAGTGCAAAAAGTTTTGCCCTTAGTCAGCCCGCTATTTCTTAAGCAAGGGTTTCAGGAATCCAGCTCCGCTGGGCCATTTGATGATTACACCAGCATGGGCATCGGCAAAGCGCCGCTGGTGATGGTGTATGAATCACAGTTTTTAGAATTCCAATCCAAGCTACCCCAAGCCAACCCAGACATGCTGCTGCTCTATCCACAACCCACCGCGTTTACCAAACATGTGCTGGTGCCATTTACTGAGGCGGGTAATCGGGTGGGAGAGGCGCTAGAGCACGATGCAGAGCTGCAAAAACTCGCCGCCGAATACGGCTATCGGGGCAGTGCGATTGCACATTTTTCTGAGTTTTTAAAGCAGAAAAAACTCTCCGCACCCACCACCCTTGTTGACGTAATCGATCCGCCTAGCTTTGAAATGCTGGAGCGTATGATTGAAGGCATTGCTCAGCAGCTGAAGTAATTTCAGCCTGGCCAGCTGAAGTAATCCAAAGCCAATACATACAACAGGAATACATAATGAGCGATACCCTGCAGCCCCCAGAAGCCCTCGTACTAACCCCACCGGAAGCCGTAATTGCCGTGCCTGCAGAGCGTGCGCCAGAAATGGCACCGCTCAGCAGCGAGCTAAAAAGCAAAGTTGAAGAACAAGTTAGCCGCTTTGTAAGCGCACTGGTAGCGGAAGATGTCAGCAGCGATAGCTTTAAGCAAAAACTGGATGCCGCGTTTCATCTGGGCAGAGAAGAAATCTCGCAGGCGGCGGGCCTGATGACGGGCCGGTTTATGGATCGCAATCTGGCGGGGGTTGAAGATAGCGCGGCCTTTAAAGCGATTGGCGCATTACGCGGCCAACTGGATGAGCTCAATCCTGGCAAGCAGGGCGATTTATTATCTGAGAACAAAATCCTTGGCCTGATCCCCTTTGGTAACAAGCTCAAAGCTTATTTTCGCAAGTTTCAATCCGCAGGAACGCAGCTCAATACGGCATTACAGCAGGTGCACGCCGCCCGCGACGATATGCTAAAAGACGCCGCCGAGATTGAAACCATCAAGCAAAAGCTGTGGGATGCGATGCAAAAACTAGGTGCCGCGATTCACTTTGCCCGCGAGCTGGATCAACGCCTTGCCGGTGAAGTGGATAGGCTCAAAAGCAGCGATGCCGAGCGCGCCCGTGCGCTGGAACAAGAAGTGCTGTTTTATGCGCGGCAAAATGTCAGCGATATGCAAACGCAAATGGCCGTTACCGTGAACGGCTATATGGCGATGGAAATCTTAAAAAAGACCGGCCGCGAAATGGCCAATGGCTGCAGCCGCGTAGCCACCACGGGGATGTCGGCACTGGCGGTGGCCACCACCGTGGCCCGCGCGACCGGCAATCAAATTGAAGTGATGAATATGCTGCAAGGCGTATCCGGCACCATTGGCGATTTGATCGAGCAAAGCGGCAAGGCACTCAATACCCATGTACAAAAAACCGGTGAATTTGCCAGCTCACCACTGATTGGCATTGAGCGGATTCAATCGATGTTTGATCAATCTTTTGCCGCAATGGATGCGATGGATAAGTTTCGCTCTGAGGCCATCACGGTGATGGGCAAAAACAATGAGCTAATCCGCCAGCAAATTGAGCGCGCCCAAAGCTATGTAGACCGAGCACAGGGTGAAAGCGTGCGCCAATCGCTAAGCAGCAGCACCAGCGATGGGCCGGTGAAGCTTTAACCCATTTGACCGCCCGCTAATACGAGCCCCACTATGCGCAAAACTTTTATCCTGCTGCTTGCCACCTTATTTGTACTGACTGCTTGCGAAAAAACGCCGCAAACAGCAGCCATGACCGACGACGGCACCCTCACCGTTTTAGCGGGCTCTGAGCTAAAAGATATCGAGCCGCTTTTGCCGCAAATTACGGCGGCAACCGGCATTAAGCTCAAATTAAAATACGCGGGTACTTTAGATGCCGTAGAGCAAATCCAATCGGGGGCGGAGTACGATTTTGCTTGGCTGGCCAGCAATAAATACGCGCTGCTCACCCCTGCTGCCAAGGCCAGAATTAAGGCCAGCGAGCGCACTATGATTTCGCCGGTGGTGCTTGGGCTTAAAACCAATAAGGCCAAAGCGCTGGGCTGGGCAGATCCAAACAAAGCGCCAAGCTGGCGTGATATTGCCGACGCGGCCGGCGCTGGCAAGCTGCATTTTGCGATGAGCAGCCCCGCCAGCTCAAACACCGGTTTTGCCGCTATTTTAGGCCTAGCCTCTGCCGTGGCGGGTAAAGGCGATGCACTAGAGCTAAAAGATATTGATTTTAAAACCCTCGCCGCCTTTGCTAAGGCGCAATCCCTGACCGCTGGATCATCGGGCTGGCTGGCCGAAGTATATGAAAAAGAAGCCGCTAATCTAGATGGCATCGTCAATTACGCATCGGTATTGCATGGCATGAATAGCCGCTTAAAAGAGCCGCTGACGCTGATTTACCCTAAAGATGGCGTGATCACTGCTGATTATCCTTTTATGCTGCTTAAAGAATCCAAGCGCGCCGCTTACGACAAACTTGTGGCCTACCTAAAAGGCGCAGAATTTCAGCAGGCCATGAATAAAGCCAGCTATCGCCTGCCGGTGAATTCAACCGTTAAACCCATTATCGCCAGCCAAGATTATTTTGAACTGGCCTTTCCCGCCAAGCTAGAAGTGGTGGATGGCCTGCTTGACGCCTATCTCAACACCCTGCGCCGCCCCGCCGATTCCACCTTTGTGGTGGATGTAAGCGGATCGATGCAAGGCCCGCGGATTGAGCAACTGCGCCAATCGCTAGCGGGATTGGCTGGCGGCGATAGCAGCCTATCTGGCCGCTATGCCAAGCTGCGTGACAGAGAACGCATCGCGCTGCTGCGCTTTTCAGATCATGTAGAAGACCAGCAGCTTTGGTCATTAAGCAGTGACAAAGCCAGCAATGCCAAGCTACTGCAAGCCTTTAGCGATTACGCCAGCCAGCTGCAAACCACCGGTGGCACCGCCATTTATACCGCAGCCAAAGAAGCGTATCAGGCCGCGCTGCTGCGCCAAAGCAAAGATCCAGACCGCGTGTATTCCTTATTATTAATGACCGATGGCATCAATAATGACGGCATAACGCTAGACGAATTCAAGCAATGGTTTAGCACGCTGCAGCCCCAGCAAAAGCATATTCGCATTTTTGCCGTGCTATTTGGCGAGGCCAAAAGCGAGGAGCTAGAAGTGCTCACCCAAGCCACCGGCGGCCGTGTTTTTGATGCCAAAAAAGCTGGCCTACAAGCGGCGTTTAAAGATATTCGGGGCTACCAGTAATGCCAACGCGCTTGATGCTATTTATTTACAGCAATCGCAATATCGCGGGCAGCCTTTGCGCACTCTTGGTGCTGGCGCTGTTTTTTGCTGGGATTATCCACGCGTGGTGGCTGCCGCTCACGATAGGCGCCTATCTATTTGGCTGGCTGATTCTGCCCCCAAGCCGCCCGCCCATTTTAGAACAGCTGCCCCAAATGCCGGTTGATCAGGCCATAGACGCCATCTGTGCCGATTTTGGCCCACGCCTGCCCGCCGAGCCACGCGCCCGGCTTGGCCATATTCAAGCACTGATTCATGAGCTGGCACCGCGCTTTGCCACCCCCGCTTTTCCTGCCACCGCCCGTATTGAGCTAGCCAATACCGTAAGCCGAGATTTGCCCGCCACCATCGGTAATTATCTGGCGCTGCCTGCCAGCTTTGCCAAAATGCACACCCTGCGCGATGGCAAAACCGCCCAAACCCTACTCACCGAGCAACTGGTGCTGCTGCACAATGAGCTAACAGAAATGGCAGCCGATCTATACAGCGAAGACGCCGACAAACTGATCAGCCACGGCGAATACCTAAAACAAAAATTTCAGCCTTATCAGTTTATTGATCACTAATTAAATCATCATCCCCGAATGGTTTTATCGAGGATCCAGCGTAAATGCGGGATCGCCACCCAATCCTATCAACTTAAGGACTTGTAAAATGTGTAGGGTGGGCACGTTTTTTTCCCACGCTGTGTACATCCGCGTGGGCAAGATAAACCACCTTGCCACCCTACATGGTGTGCCCAAGTCAATATTTCATTTGTATTTCAGTACAATTACAATTTTATGAACTTATCCCTTTAAGTACCCCAGTCACTTATGATGAAATAAAGGCACAACCGCCGCACACGGCCTTTTCAGGACAACATCATGAGTAAGAAGTCAAAATCATCCGCACCAAGCGATCCAAACCGCCGCCGCTTACTAGGCGGGTTGGCCGCAATGGGTGCAGGTTTGGCCTTGCCTGCCAGTAGCACAGCCAAACCCATAGCCAGCAAGCCGATCGCTGCGCTCAATAAACCTTTAAAAGAAAAAATTAAAAATGTGGTGGTGATTTATCTAGAAAACCGCAGCTTTAATAATCTGTTTGGCAATTTTCCTGGCGTGGCGCAGCCCCTTGCCAGTGCAAACCCTGAGCCTCAGCTCGATCGCGATGGCAGCGTTTTAAGCAGCCTGCCCAAGATTTGGGGTGGCATGGTGCAACGCGGCCAAACCGTAGCCGGTAAACGTTATTTTATTGAAGAGGCACAAATCAGCGGGCTGCCGAATGCGCCATTTGCGCTTAAAGACACCGAGGGCAAGCCGCTGCCTGAAGCAGTGATTACCCGCGATCTAGCCCACCTGTTTTACCATAATCAGCAACAAATCAATGGCGGAAAGAATAATCAGTTTGTGGCTTGGGGCAATTCTGGCGCGCTGGTGATGGGGCATTACAGCGAAACGGCAAAAAACCTCAATCTATGGCAAATTGCCCGTAAATACACGCTCTGCGATAACTTTTTTATGGCGGCCTTTGGTGGCTCTTACCTCAACCACCAATTTTTAATTTCTGGCCGCACCCCAGAATACTTTGACGCCGCCAATGGCCCCGCCAAAGAAAAAATCGCCGTATTAAGCGATGGCCCACAGGGCTATCAACTGGCAACCAGCGCCAAATCGCCCGCCTCGGCACTCGATGGCCCCGCCAAATATATCAATAGCGGTGCGATTACCCCCGATGGTTACGCCGTAAACACCATGGCCCCTCCCTATCAGCCCAGCTATATTCCGCCAGCTCCCGGCGGCGATCCCCAGCTTGCCGATCCCGCCGACCCAAGCACCTTGCCACCACAAAGCTATCGCACCATTGGCGATTTACTCTCAGATAAAAAAGTGAGCTGGGCTTGGTATGGCGGCGCATGGCAGGCCACCTTAGATGGCAAAGGCGGTGCCGACGCACCTAATTTTCAGTACCACCACCAGCCCTTTAATTACTTCAAGCAATTCGCCCCCGGCACCGCCGCCAGAGCCGAGCATTTGCGCGATGCTGGCCTAGGTGAGAGCCCCTACTCCAATCACTTTATCGCCGCCGCCGTAACCGGCACCCTGCCGCAAGTGGCCTTCTATAAGCCACAGGGCAATCTAAATATGCACGCGGGTTATTCTGATGTGGAATCAGGCGACCAGCACGTGGCCAATGTGCTGCAGCACTTGATGAGTGGCCCGCAGTGGAAAAACATGGTGGTGGTGATTACCTTTGATGAAAACGGCGGCTGGTGGGATCACGTCGCCCCTCCTAAGGGCGATCGCTGGGGCCCAGGTTCCCGTATCCCCGCCATTGTGGTCTCGCCCTTCGCCAAAAAAGGCCATGTGGATCACACCCTTTATGACACCACCTCCATCATTCGCTTTATCAGCCAACTGCATGATTTGCCCGAGCTAGAAGGTATTCAGCTGCGTAACCAAGCCTTTAAAGAGCGTGGCGCAACCCCACCGGGCGATTTAATGGCAGCGCTAGACCCGTCGGCGTAGGCCGCAAAACGCCTCAGCGAGGTGTGAAATGGCGCTAAATCTTGAGCCACAGAGATAATAAGAGCACAAAGTACACAGATAAATACTCCAAACAGAGTTTTGCCTACTCTGTAGGCATCTGTGTTCTCTGTGGTTTAAGATTTAACCCATTCATCTCACGCATTTTATGGCTGAGCACAGATGAAACCTCACCCACTTTTAGTGATTTGCTTTATAGGGCATTGGCTTAACTTGACCTGATTATGTCTCTTGCTCAATGAGCTCTGTGCAGATGGGTTTCTTAAGTGTTGAGCTTGGTTTTTAAATGTGTAGGGCGGGTGAAACCCGCGAGCCATGCTGAAGAAATACACGGGTTTCACCCGCCCTACGATATTTATAATGAAATTGAGCAAGAGACATAATCAGGTAACTTGATACCTATCGGGCGCAGCAAGCAGCGCCCTTACATTTAATTCACAGAGCCACAGCAAAAAGCTTTTTCCTTACTTTTCACCTAAAACACAGCGTATTTACGAGTACGTGCTCTGCAATAAAATTTTCAACATTATGCCAAGCTAGCCCGTCATTCCCGCACAGAGCCTGCCCTCAAATATCTTTAGATTGGGGACGAAAATCCAGTGGTGTTGCTGGATTCCCGCTAAAAACTCTCTGAAATGGCACTTTATTCGTCGATCAAAAATATAAAAAAACTTATGGTTGGCTACATATCGCGACATAACATCCGCATATGCAATTTAAATAAGTTATTTTACTTACGCACTATAACTTACAGCTTGATAAAACACCTAGAAAACAAGTAATCTTATTGTAAATAACCGCCTATTAATGTAGTCTGCACGCTCCCATCCGACCGTAGATTACCCCCATGACACCCAGCGATCTGCTCGCCTCTTTTGCCGCTGCTTTTACCCAAGATCACCGTCTAATCAGCCTGCAGCTGGGTGATGGTGCAGCTTGGGGCGAGCAGCTTTTGCCGCAATCCATCAGCGGCCAAGAGGGGGTGAACCAAGCTTATCGCTACCAAATTGATTGCCTATCGCCAGACGGCTCTTTAGAGCTGAAATCGCTACTGGGATTGCCGGTGGTGATTGCCATTAGCGATGCCGATGGCGGGGTGATTGAGCGCTGCGGGGTGATTAGCCAAGCCAAATTACTGGGCTCGGACGGCGGTTTTGCTAAATATGGATTAACCATTGAGCCGCCATTTGCCCTGCTGCGCTACCGCCGCACTTCACGGGTTTTTCAAGATTTAAGCGTTCCAGACATTATTAAACAGGTGTTAGCCGAACATCAGGCAATGAACCCCGTGTTTGCTGCTGTACAAACGCTGGATTTCAAACTTAGCGGCACCCAGCCACCACGCTCTTATTGCCTGCAATACCGAGAATCAGATTTTGATTTCTTGCTACGGCTTATGCATGAGCAAGGCTTGGCTTGGCGCTTTATTCATTTGCCAGGCGATTCACCGCAGGTGCAGCTGATTGTATTTGACGATGCCTACGCCCTGCCGGAAGCCGCTGACTTGCAAGTGCGCTTTCATCGCGCTGACGCTACCGAAGAATCAGACTCGTTAACCTCATGGCATAGCCAGCGTCAGGTGGGGAGCAGCAGCGTTGCGCTCGCCAGCTTTGATTACAAATCTGTGCAGACCCGCAGCAGCCTAGATGCCAGCGCGGTGGATCAGGGCGAAGGTGGGCAGCAAATTCAAACCGGCTTAGAAGATTACGACCCACAAAGCCATTATTACTCTAGCGATGCCGAAGGCTTAAGCCACTACGCTAAATTGCGTCAGCAAGCTTTAGACGCGCAAAAGAAATCATTTACCGGCTCTGGCACGTTGCGCTCTTTACAAGCTGGGCAGTGGTTCCAGCTAGAAGACCACCCCGCCCACGAGTGGGATACCGCCGAGCAACGCGAATTCGCCATTACCGAGCTTAAATTCACCGCCAATAACAATCTGCCGGTGGATCTGACACAGCAATTGTTGCAGCTGGCACCAGGCCTGCTTGGCGCTGGCGACAAAGACGCTGCCAAGCCCTACCAAGCTGACTTTACCGCCCAAAGACGCGGCCAACCGCTGACGCCTGCCTTTGCTCATGAAACATTCAGCAAACCCCAAAGCCGTGGCGTGCAAACAGCCACCGTAGTCGGCCCCGCTGGCTCAGAAGTCCACACCGACGGGCAAGGCCGCATTAAAGTGCAGTTTCACTGGCAACGCGCCGCCGAGCACCCAGGCTTTGGCGCAAATCTAGACGATAAATCATCCTGCTGGATACGCGTCTCCATGCCATCCGCCGGTGCAGGCTTTGGCCACCAGTTTATCCCGCGCATCGGCCAAGAAGTTTTGGTGGATTTTCTTGAAGGCGATATCGACCGCCCGATTGTGACTGGCCTAGTCTACAACGGCAGCCATCCAACGCCCGCGTTTAGTGGCGCAGGCAGCTTGCCCGCCAATAAAACCCTATCAGGCATCAAGAGTAAAGAATTTGAAGGTGGCCAATACGGCGAGCTGCTGTTTGACGACAGCAAAGGCGAAGTGCGCACTAAATTATCTAGCGAGCACGGTAAAACCCAGCTCAACCTTGGCTATCTGATCCACCCGCGCACCGACGGCAAAGGCGAGCCACGCGGCGAAGGCTTTGAGTTGCGCAGCGATAAACAAGGTGCGATTCGCGCCAGCGGCCTGCTGATTAGCACCGAAGCCAAAGGCGGCGCCAGCGGCAAGCAGCTCGACCGCAGCCCCGCGCAAAGCCAGCTAGAATCCGCCTTAGACACCGCCAAAAACCTCGGCGAATACGCCACCAAACAACTCGCCGATACCATCGAAACTGGCGACGACGATCAAACCGTCAAACCCGACAACAGCGCAGGCGACAAAGCCAGCCACGGCCACCTTTACCATCACGTGCACGCCAGCAAAAGCTTTGAAGCAGGGTCAAACACGGATAAAGACGGTAAGACAAAATCTAAAGAGCAAGCTGGCCAACAAAAAATCATCCTGCTGCACGGCGAGGATGGCGTAGCGATCACCACCCCGCAAAGCCATACCCTAAGCGCAGGCAGCAACCTAGACCACGTCGCCCAAAGAGACACCAACCAAAGCAGCGGCCGCCGCTGGATACACAACGTAGGCCAACACATCAGCCTATTTACCGGTGGGATTAAAGACAAAATCACCATGAAGTTCATCGCCGCCAAAGGCCAGCTGCAAATGCAGGCGCAAAGCGACGATATCGAAGTCACCGGCGATAAAAACGTCAAACTCACCGCAATCAAAGGTAAGGGCCTGTTCAACGCCAAGCAAGAAATCCTACTCACCGCCGGCGGTGCATATATCCGCATCAAAGGCGGCAAGATTGAGCTGCATGCACCGGGGAAGGTGAGCATTAAAGGCGGCAGCCATGATTGGGGTGGGCCGAAGAGTTTGAATATCACGCCACCATTTTTACCCAAGGGCGAGTGGAAAAATGCGCTGGAATTAAACTATCACTACGACGATTTGGAACCCGTAAAAGGTGCGCCGTATAAGCTGACCTTTAGCGATGGCACAATTATCGAAGGTAAGCTGGATAAGCAAGGCCATGCTCAGATTAAGGGGCCACCCCCGCGTCCTTACACCGTTGAATACGGCGAAGATGAACGGCCATGGCAAGCCCCTCCTCTTGAAAAAGATCAGACATACAAACAAAAACAAAGCGAGGCAGAGCGCATTCTTGAACAAGAGCGCCTGCAGCAAAATAAACCACGTTTGGATGAATCAGTATGAGTTTGGGCGACGATATTTCGAAATTTTGTAAAGACCTGATCTTGGGGGATTTTGAACAGCAACCTAGCAATGCCGCGATGGTCATTGGTGGATTGATTTCTTTAATTCCTGTTGTTGATCAGGTGATGGACGTGCGGGATGTATCCGGCATGATTTATCGGATTAACCGCAAAGGCACAAAAAATTGCAGTAAAGATGATTGGGTTGATTTGGCTTTAGCGGCATTTGGCTGCATCCCTGAAGTAGGTAGCCTCTTCAAGACCATCATCAAACCACTTTGGAAAAGTAGAAAAGCATTAAAAGGCGCATTACGTGGGCAAGCTTTCCTTGAAAGCATGTTAGGTAAGGGAAAAGGCGCAGCAATAAAGTTTATGAAAACCTTTAACTGGGCAGGAAATACTCAGTTAGCCATTCAACAAACCATGCTTGCCCTTGATTTATGTGACCAATTACTTGGGCAACTAGCCACACCACATTGGTGGTTACCTGCTGATGTTGAAGGCCTTGCTCACGACTTACGCCCACAACTTAAAAAAATTCGTGGCCCTCTTAAAACGGGCGTGCAAGAAGGCAGCAAAGCGTTACAAGAGTTTGTGACCGAGCTACTTGGTGAAGATGGCTATCGTGTAGCCCAACAACTCGCTGGTGCTGCAGTCGGTAGTACAACAACTGGGCATAAAAAATCTAGTGTAAGCAATAAACATAGTCCCACTCCTACTCAACAAAAGCCGCATAAGCCCGTTGCGGATAAAAACGTACAAGATGCTAAGAAAAAGCCTTCTGGCCACGACAACACAACGCGGGTAACGAAAGCGGTCTGGGCAGAAATTGGGATGCGTTACAAAGCACTGGTAGGTGAGCACATGGCCCATTACTACCATATGGCTAAAGTAAAAGCAGTGTGGGGGCAGCACGGCATACGCAAGGGCCAGTGGTCTAGTGAAATCCGATTAGTCACTGAAACAGGGCATGCTGACTCGCCTGTCGAACTCTTCCCTGAGCACCTGCCACGAGTAAATCAAACCGGAGTGGATGGGATATGGACATTGGGAGGTGGTATTTATCATTTTGTAGAAGCAAAAGCTTACGAGTCTGCTGGTGCGATGTTTGGCCTAGGTGCAAAACTTTCCGCTTCTGGTAAGAATAAATTTTCACCACCTGCTGGGATGGATGAAAGGCAATTAGCATTGTGGTATATGCTTGGGCAGCCCAAAAAAGGTTTGCAGATGTCATGGGAGTGGATTGAGGCAACGGCTAAACAATTAGAAATGACTACAAAACGCAATAAGGTTAATCGCTGGGTTTATCTATTTTTCGCCATTCCTGGTAATAGTAAACCACCAAAAGAATACACCGGACTTAAATTGGGAGCTCAAATTAAACAAGGTCTGGCCCTCGGTATTTTGGAACACATCGAAGTAAGTGCTGAAGTGGGTCTAAGGATGCTGAGTGGTGGAGATGTCTATGAAATGTCTTTACATGATAGACATAAGGCAAAACATGAGTATTCAGATATTTTTACTGCAGCAGAACTTGACTCAGTAAGTGAAATATTTAAAGAGGCAAAGAAATCAGCGCCACTTAAGGAAACCAAAGAAACACCTAAGCCTGAAGATAAAAAATCTTCAGGTGGAAAATCAAGAAGAGGGGGAAATCGCTAATGGATTCATCTGAAGTCACTCAAAAACGTAGGCAACAATTTTTATATCCAGATTTATTTAAAAATAGCAGGGCCTATCAATTATTAAGAATAAATTCAAAAATAAATGAGGCTACAGAATATATATCAGACCCGGAATATGGCTATGGGCATATGCATCACGCAACGTGTCATCAATATATATTTCTTGAATCCTTTTGGCTTTGGATGCTTGATTACACTGCGGGGGTTAGTCTGGACGATTTAGCCCCGCGCCTCTCCGAAATAACTGATTTATTTGAGGAGTGGTTCAATGTTGAAAAAGCTTATAACCAACGTCTAATTAAAAAGTCTCCCGAAAAAAATATTGATCCGAACGCTGCGGCTCCCGATTTTTATAACCAACTAAATTATGAAGATACACTACAGTTTCTTTCTGTTGCCATTATGCTGCGCGACCAATCTAGTGTGCAGCGCATTATTAAAGCACTTAAGTTCTATCGGCAACGTGATGGCTTATTCGAGCAATTAATTTTTGATTTTGTAGATGATGGCTTAGATACATTCGAGTTATTTCATGACGATCCTTACAACCTTTTGCTACAAGTCTATTTTGACCCCGAAGGCACAGAAGGGCTAGGCCTGATACAGCAATATCTTAAAGCTTGGTATCCCGCTCAAGAAGGTGCGCGTTGGTATGACGAGCATCGTAAAATAGTCAATGACAATGCGGCTTACTATGGCTACTGGGCCTTTGAAGCGGGTGCGACTGCCTATTTGTTAGATTTGGACGACAGCCAAATCGAGCATATGGTTTACCCCAAAGACTTAGTCTCCTATGCAAAAAAACTACGTGATGAGGCCCGCTATACAAGTCGTGAAGGCGATGCGGAGAAGCCGACTCAATATCGTGTTATTGCCAAGCAAAGCTGCACTCGTGATGGCTATTGGTACACCCCCGCCAAACAAAATAGCCGTGCATTATTTAAAACCGGAGAATTAATGCCAGATTTTCCTGCGTCTACGTATGGCGCTACGATTTGGTATTGGGATGCAAATCAAGAGTAGCTTAGTGAGCAGAAATTAATCATTTAGTGTTCTTTAAAAAAACAGATTCAATAAAACAAATGGGGTCAAACCACGATTAATTTCAATCTGCTTGCCTCTTTTGCCGCTGCTTTTACCCAAGATCACCGTCTAATCAGCCTGCAGCTGGGTGATGGTGCAGCTTGGGGCGAGCAGCTTTTGCCGCAATCCATCAGCGGCCAAGAGGGGGTGAACCAAGCTTATCGCTACCAAATTGATTGCCTATCGCCAGACGGCTCTTTAGAGCTGAAATCGCTACTGGGATTGCCGGTGGTGATTGCCATTAGCGATGCCGATGGCGGGGTGATTGAGCGCTGCGGGGTGATTAGCCAGACCAAATTACTGGGCTCAGATGGCGGTTTTGCTAAATATGGCTTAACCATTGAGCCGCCATTTGCCCTACTGCGCTACCGCCGCACTTCACGGGTTTTTCAAGATTTAAGCGTTCCAGACATTATTAAACAGGTGTTAGCCGAACATCAGGCAATGAACCCCGTGTTTGCTGCTGTACAAACGCTGGATTTCAAACTTAGCGGCACCCAGCCGCCACGCTCTTATTGCCTGCAATATCGAGAATCAGATTTTGATTTCTTGCTGCGCCTTATGCATGAGCAAGGCTTGGCTTGGCGCTTTATACATTTACCTGGCGATTCGCCACAGGTGCAGCTGATTGTATTTGACGATGCCTATGCCCTGCCGGAGGCCGCCGACCCACAGGTGCGCTTTCATCGCGCTGACGCTACAGAAAAATCAGACTCGCTAACCTCATGGCATAGCCAGCGTCAGGTGGGGAGCAGCAGCGTTGCGCTCGCCAGCTTTGATTACAAATCTGTGCAGACCCGCAGTAGCCTAGATGCCAGCGCGGTGGATCAGGGCGAAGGTCGGCAGCAAATTCAAACCGGCTTAGAAGATTACGACCCGCAAAGCCATTATTACTCTAGCGATGCCGAAGGCTTAAGCCACTACGCTAAATTGCGTCAGCAAGCTTTAGACGCGCAAAAGAAATCATTTACCGGCTCTGGCACGCTGCGCTCTTTACAAGCTGGGCAGTGGTTCCAGCTAGAAGACCACCCCGCCCACGAGTGGGATACCGCCGAGCAACGCGAATTCGCCATTACCGAGCTTAAATTCACCGCCAATAACAATCTGCCGGTGGATCTGACACAGCAATTGTTGCAGCTGGCACCAGGCCTGCTTGGCGCTGGCGACAAAGACGCTGCCAAGCCCTACCAAGCTGACTTTACCGCCCAAAGACGCGGCCAACCGCTGACGCCTGCCTTTGCTCATGAAACATTCAGCAAACCCCAAAGCCGTGGCGTGCAAACCGCCACCGTAGTCGGCCCCGCTGGCTCAGAAGTCCATACCGACGAGCAAGGCCGCATTAAAGTGCAGTTTCACTGGCAACGCGCCGCCGAGCACCCAAGCTTTGGCGCCAACCTAGACGATAAATCGTCCTGCTGGATACGCGTCTCCATGCCATCCGCCGGTGCAGGCTTTGGCCACCAGTTTATCCCGCGCATCGGCCAAGAAGTTTTGGTGGATTTTCTTGAAGGCGATATCGACCGCCCGATTGTGACTGGCCTAGTCTACAACGGCAGCCATCCAACGCCCGCGTTTAGCGGCGCTGGCAGCTTGCCCGCCAATAAAACCCTATCAGGCATCAAGAGTAAAGAATTTGAAGGCGGCCAATACGGCGAGCTGCTGTTTGATGACTCCACCGGCGAAGTGCGTACTAAATTATCTAGCGAGCACGGTAAAACCCAGCTCAATATGGGCTATTTGATTCACCCAAGAACGGACGGAAAAGGTGAGCCACGCGGCGAAGGCTTTGAATTACGCAGCGATAAACAAGGTGCCATTCGCGCCAGCGGCTTACTCATCAGCACCGAAGCTAAAGGCGGCGCATCCGGCAAGCAGCTCGACCGCAGCCCCGCGCAAAGCCAGCTAGAATCGGCTTTAGAAACCTCCAAAAACCTCGGCGAATACGCCACCAAACAACTCGCCGATAGCATTGAAACCGGCGATGACGATCAAACCATCAAGCCCGACAACAGCGCTGGGGATAAAGCCAGCCACGGCCATCTTTACCACCACGTACACGCCAGCAAAAGCTTTAAAGCTGGCTCAAACACGGATAAAGACGGTAAGACAAAATCTAAAGAGCAAGCTGGCCTACAAAAAATTATCCTACTGCACGGCGAGGACGGCGTGGCGATCACCAGCCCGCAAAGCCAGACCATTAGCGCAGGCAGCAACCTAGACCACGTCGCCCAGCGCGACATCAACCAAAGCAGCGGCCGCCGCTGGATACATAACGTCGGATCACACATCAGCCTGTTTACCGGCGGGATTAAAGACAAAATAACCATGAAGTTCATCGCCGCCAAAGGCCAGCTGCAAATGCAGGCGCAAAGCGACGACATCGAAATCACCGGCGACAAAAACGTCAAACTCACCGCCATCAAAGGCAAGGGTCTCTTTAACGCCAAGCAAGAAATCCTACTCACCGCCGGTGGCGCATATATCCGCATCAAAGACGGCAAGATTGAGCTGCATGCACCGGGGAAGGTGAGCATTAAAGGCGGCAGCCATGATTGGGGTGGGCCAGCAAAGCAAGACTCAGACTTCCCCTTTATGCCTAAGCCTGAAAATAAAGATAATTGGATAGAGTTAAATTATGGGTATAACGATCTGGAGCCCGTTAAAGGTGCTCCGTTTAAATTGAAATACCCAGATGGAACAGAAATCAATGGGGTATTGGATGAGAAGGGCTTTGCTCGAGTCCAAGGCGTTCCCCTTGGCTCTGCGCAAGTAAAATTAGGTGAAGATAACCGTAAATGGAATGCAAAAAATAAAACTGAGAATCCTCATGCAGGCTCTGCTTCCGACGCGGAAGCCGCACTGGCTCTCATTAAAGGCATGTTAAAAAAATGAGTATAAATAGCAAACGTGTCATCTCTATCATTCCAGTAGAAACCAGCTCAACAGACGCAATTAGGATGGCAGTGCGGGAAGTCGGCCAGTTTCTTGGTTTGTTTTACCCAGCGGCACTGATCGCTCAACATGAAGTTGCGGAAAAAATCACAGGCCAATGGCTTTCCCGCATTCAAGCTTTTCATAATGGCGATGATTTTTTGCAATTAGTCAGAGACTATTTGCAATCTATTCTTGGCGGTGGAGAGCGCAGCAAAACATCGGATTCCCTTGCATATTATTTCAGTGGATTTATGCCTACTTACGGGGCTTCTTGCACGCTGATTGATATGGTTTACGATGGCAGGGAGTGGTCTGAAATCAAAGCCTTTATGCATCATATTGGTTATGGTGATGCCCGAAAGTATATTGAAGAATTTGATTACAAAGGAGCACAGACCAAGATTAAGTCAGAGCATAAGGCATGGCTGGATATTTTAAAGCAACAAGATACTGCGCTCCATCTGGCGCAAAATGGTCCGCCAGTTCAACTTGCTTTTGCTCCAAGCCCTAGCTACTTGCCTACGATGACGGATGTGCCACTAGAGCCTGTGACCATGCCTAAAACGGCGGCCGCACCTTCACGCCTTGCATCCATGACTCGAATTGCTTTGTCTCCAGTGATGATTGGCTTACTTCTGCTCACCATCCCTGGCAATGCAATGCAGGAAAATACGGAGCAGCAAGAGCTGGATCGAATGGCAGAGCGGGAAACTCGCCGGAAAAAACTGGCTGAAGAAAAGAAAAAACTGATTATTTTAGAAGTTGCTCAAGCCAATACTGCGACATCTAATACAACTAATAATCGATGTACGGATCAAGTAGATCAGAACAAAAAAAATGGCGCAGAATGTGAAAGTGATGGCTATGGGATCATGGAAAAATCCCTTTTGTATAAGCGCTTAATTGACCCACCAAAAGGGAAAGGGCTGGATGGCCTGTTTGAAAAGCCAGAGCAGGAAAAAAACAAACCTAGCCCATTTCCTGCATTAGTGACCCAGCCTAAAGCAGGAAAAATAATATTTATTCCTGCCGAAGCAACACCACCTAACATTAAATATGCATGGGATAAACAATTTCCATTTCCTTCATACCCACGTTTTGTGGTATTTGAGGCAAAAAATATTGCTAAGCACTTTGATGAAAAAGATACCGAAGGGATAACAAAAGAAGCGAAAAATAGACTGAAAAACACGTGTGATGGGCAGCAAATGGGAACGAAGTGGACAGAAAAAAGAATTCCTTCCGCCTTAAAAAAAGACAAATCAAAAAATAAAAAAGAACAGAAAGATCGCATGGATGATATACGAGAAAGTGGGTATGCCCGTTGGGTTTTTATATGCTTACCAGGCCCTTTAGGCAATACGAAAGGCACTAAAATTTATATATTTATTGATGTAGATTCCTCTGGAGTAGATTTAAATAGTTTGAAACCAAAAGAACGAAAATCTTCATCTACAAATAATAATTCTGAATTTTAGGAGGATATATGACATTTAACAAATCACGCAGGCAGCGCTTTATAAGCGAAGGACATTATCATGAATTTTCTGATGATTTGCTAGACACAGTACAGCGCTCAACGATTAAGCTAACTAATTCATCTTTGGATTTACGCGCAAGACAATCTTTTATGTGGGCCATTGCAACATCTTTTTTTGAAATACTTATTCTTAAGTACACAGCAGGGCAACCTATTGAAACCTTAGATCTTGATTTTATTAAAACCATCGATGCCTTTGAAATTTTTATTGATGAAGAAGTGCGCAAACAAGGCGAGGCATTAAGCCTAGAAATCACCCAATTAGAAGCATATGTTTACGTCATGTGGTTGTTGTCTCTTGCCAAGTTACTCGGTCATGAAGAGCAAATCCCCCGAATTATGGGTTGGATTAATAAGAACGCTGAATTTAATCGTCACCGTGATGGTTTATTTGAATATATTGTTCAAAAACTTAGCCCTGAAACTGGGCCAATTGAGCGCACGTTGTTGCATGCCGATGTTTATCGCCCTCTGGCCAAAGTGATTGTTTCCCCAGCAGAAGAGCGCCCCGCTTTAGTTAAAGCCTTTCTGGATGGCTGGTACAAAAAAATGAAAGATTGCTATTGGTATGGTTCCCATACAGATGCAGTCGGCCATTCTTCTTACTTTGGCTATTGGGCCTTTGAAGCGGCCTTAGTTACTTTTCTATGGGATGTTGATGACAGCAGCTATCGTGATCATTTGCATTACCCAAAAGACTTGATCGACTTTGCCCGCTCCAGAGCAGAGCAACCATCGCCCGATACTGATTCAGGCCCACAACGTGTTGTAGCTAACCAGCCCTGCCCGCAATCAGGCTACTGGTACACCCCTGCCAAACAAAACAGCCGTGCCTTATTTAAGGGGGGAGAGTTAATGCCTGATTTCCCTACATCTACTTACGGCGCGACGATTTGGTATTGGGATCAGAATCAAGCATAGATTTGCCGATCTTTAACAATTTAAGCAAGGCCAGAATATCGAGTGGGATGGCACAGACGCCAAATCCAAAGCGATTCGTGAATACGCCGACGATGGCAGCAACAGCATCCAGCTCGAATATGTGCCTGATCTGCGCCTGACCATCACCACCGATGTGCTGGCGCAAGAGACTTACTATTACTTTTATATCGACGGCTATGTCTATCGCACGGTTTACCCCGATGGCAAAGAGGAATGGGCCTTCAGGGACGAAGCTAAAAACCTAACCAAGCACATCCACCCCGATGGCACGGCTGAAAGCTTTATCTATGACGACAAAGACAATTTGATCGAACATATCCGCCCGGATCAAACTCGGGTGTTGATGGCTTATGACGATAAAGACCAACTGATCCACATCACAGACCCTACCGGTCATGAATGGCTGCGCGAATACGATGCCCAAGGCAATCTCACCAAAGAAACCGACCCGCTGGGCCATAGCACCCAATACAGCTACAACCCGCAGGGCCTGCCGGTCGCGATTAAAGATGCCAAAATTCAGCTACATTGGCAGCGAGCTCAGGAGCACCCTGAGTTTGGCGCAAACCTAGACGATAAGTCGTCCTGCTGGGTACGCGTCTCCATGCCGAGCGCCGGTGCAGGCTTTGGCCACCAGTTTATCCCGCGAATCGGCGAAGAAGTTTTGGTGGATTTTATCGAGGGAGATATCGACCGGCCCATCGTCACCGCCGTGGTTCACAACGGATCTCATCCACCTTCAACATTCAGCGGCGCAGGCAGCTTGCCCGCCAATAAAACCCTATCTGGCATTAAGAGTAAAGAATTTGAAGGCGGCCAATACGGCGAGCTGTTGTTTGACGACAGCAAGGGCGAAGTGCGCACCAAATTATCCAGCGAGCACGGTAAAACTCAGCTCAACCTTGGCTACCTAATCCACCCGCGTACCGACGGAAAAGGCGAACCACGCGGCGAAGGCTTTGAGCTGCGCAGCGACAAACAAGGTGCCATTCGCGCCAGCGGCCTGCTGATCAGCACCGAAGCTAAAGGCGGCGCGAGCGGCAAGCAACTCGACCGCAGCCCAGCCCAAAGCCAGCTTGAGTCCGCCCTAGAAACCGCCAAAAACCTCGGCGAATACGCGACCAAACAACTCGCCGACAGCATCGAAACCGGTGACGATGGTCAAACCATCAAGCCCGACAACAGCGCAGGCGACAAAGCCACCACCGGCCACTTGCACCACCATGTGCACGCCAGCAAAAGCTTTGAAGCGGGTAGCAATACAGATAAAGACGGCAAAACCAAATCTAAAGAGCAAGCTGGCCAACGCCCCGAAGGAAGTCCTCTTGGGGGACAAAAAATCATCCTGCTGCACGGCGAAGATGGCGTGGCGATCACCAGCCCGCAAAGCCAGACGCTGAGCGCTGGAACCAACCTAGATTTAGTCGCCCAGCGCGACACCAACCAAAGCACAGGCCGCCGCTGGATACACAATGTCGGCCAACACATCAGCCTATTTGTGGGCGGCGTAAAAGACAAAATCACCATGAAGCTGATCGCCGCCAAAGGCCAGCTACAAATGCAGGCCCAAAGCGACGATATCGAAATCACCGGCGACAAAAACGTCAAACTCACCGCCATCAAAGGCAAGGGCCTCTTCAACGCCAAGCAAGAAATCCTACTCACCGCCGGCGGCGCGTATATCCGTATCAAAGACGGCAAGATTGAGCTGCATGCACCGGGGAAAGTGAGCATTAAAGGCGGGAGCCATGATTGGAGCGGGCCTGCGAGTTTAAACCCACCTTTGCCAGCATTTGCAGGCAAGGCACCTGCCGTAGGTGATATTCAGCTCCATCATTTCTATGAAAACATGGAAGGGATTAAAAGCGGCAAGTACACCCTGCTGGACTTGAATGGCAATAAGCATGAAGGGGCTTTGGATGCTGAGGGCAAAGCGCTAGTGAGTGGTTTGCCGATGGGCGCAATCAGCGTTGCCTTTCAGGCGGATCCCCGCGCACCTAAAAATCAGGAGCGTAAGTTCGATATTCCTAAATGGCCCCAAGCGCCTTTAGCGGCCAATAAGATCGTCGAGGAGGCGCAAGCCTTAAGCCAACTGGAAGGATTAATCCCTGCGGCCAAGGCTAAAGCGGCTCAGCTGGCGACTCAATCTGCGGCTCCATTGATCGCTGAACAACTTGCCCCCGCCAAAGCACTGCTGGGGCAGGCAGAACAAGGCTTAGCACAAGTTCAGCAAGTGCAGGCTCAGGCCCAGCAAGGGCTGGATCAGCTGAAACAAGTTCAAGCCAAGGCGGAACAAGCGCAGGCCTTACTCGATCAAGCCAGAAAAAAAATACTTTGAGCCTGACCACCCAATAAGCATCGCCTCCTATAACCCCACCTGGCGTCACACCCAGGCTTACTATTGCTGAATAAAAATATGGGCACATACCTTAATCCTACCCCCGCAGAAACCAAGGGCGAATACACCGAGCGCGGAGAGCTAGTGCGTGATGTGATGAAGCAATACGCGCTGGTACCGTTGGATGCGCAATTGTCTAAAGACGTGCAAAGCAATGTAGGGGAGTTTGATAAGTGGATTCAGGAGCTAACGGGCGGCAAGTTATCGCTGAATGATTTACAAATGGTTTTGGCGGGTATTCCCGTAGTGGGCAATCTGATTGCGGCCAGCGATGTGATTATTGGCTTGTATGAGTTAACGCAAAAGCAAGAAGAACCCGGCCTGATGGATTGGTTTGGCATTGGGGTAGACACGATAGGCGTGATTCCGTTGCCACTGGGCTTGGCCCCGCTGCGTATGACTTTGCGCCCAGTGATTGCCGTCGTGAAGCAATCGGTGGTTGCCAATAAAGGCGCGATTGCCTCTGCCGTGGTTGAAGTGATTATCAGCCATATCATGGCTGACCAGCGGGTGGCAGCTACCGTAGAAACGGCGGTTAAAGACCTGAGCAAAGCCATTCAGCCGATTATGGAAAACGTGGCAACGTTTATCATGGGTCTGATTGATCAGTTTGCTTTATTCCTCAGGCAACTATCGAGTGGAGAGCTGGGTAAGTATCGAGCTGTTCCAGCGGGGGTTGCTTACAACAAAGGCACCAATTTCCGCGATGCCAAGGCCACTAAGACCAGCATTTTCCATGCCCTGCTAGAGATTCATGCCAGCGCCAGAAATGTGGTCATCAACACCATTAGCCAGTTGGCGCTCGCTAAGGAGCAAAAAGAATGGCTATGGCAAGCTGCAGATCACTTAGAGCATAAAATTTCACCGCTGGTGAAAGCGAAGATGAAAGATCTGGGCGATGAAAAAGTACAAGGCGGTATTGCCCATCTGCTCAAAACCTTGTTAGAACGTCTGGCGCATAAAAAAACCAATAAAACCCATGGCTCCGCCACGCCGGGGGTGAAGTCTGAAGCCAAATACCGCGTCTCCCAGCAGCAGGTTGAAAAATCCCGCAAACTTAAAAAAGCAGAAAAAGCCCCCAATAACTGCAAAAGCTGCCCGATTACTGGCGGCACCGCCCATTCGATTGGCTTTGCCCTTGGCGAAGAAAGCTTCAGCCACACTGATTTTGTATTGACCGGCGTGATGCCTATTGTTTGGGCCCGTACTTATAACTCCCGCTTAGCTCGTTTTGACCAAAGCAGCCAGGGCGCACGCTGGCTGACGCCATTCCATACGCGCTTTGATCTAAGCGACGATGGCATGGTGTATATCGACGATCAGGGACGCGAAACACCCTATCCCCGCTTAAAAGTAGGCGAACACCACCAAGACCGCAGCGAAGGCCAAACCCTTAGCCAGTTGAGCGACAAACTGCTCACCGTGGCGCATGGCCATGAGCTGCTTGAGATTTTTGAGCGTCATGGTGAAAGCTATTTGCTGGCCATGCTGCGCGACCGGGCAGGTAATGAAATTGTGCTGGATTATGATATTCAGGGCCGTTTGAGCCGCCTGAGGAATGGCGAATCACCTTGGGCGCTGCTGCAATACGATGCGCACAACAGAATCAGCAGCATTAGCTTAGCCAGCACGCCCCCTCGTCAACTCGCCAGCTATCAGTACAACGATGCGGGCGATTTGATAAGTGCCAGCGACGAAGACCAGCAGCGCTGGCAGTATCAATACCAACAGCACCTGATTACCCGCTACACCGACCGCACCGGCCGGGGCCAGAACATCGAGTGGGACGGTACAGACGCCAAATCCAAAGCCATTCGTGAATACGCCGACGATGGCAGCAACAGCATCCAGCTCGAATATGTGCCTGACCTGCGCCTGACCATCACCACCGATGCGCTGGCGCAAGAGATTTACTATTACTTCGATATCGATGGCTATGTGTATCGCACGGTTTACCCCGATGGCAAAGAGGAATGGGCCTTCAGGGATGAAGCTAAAAACCTGACTAAGCACATCCACCCCGATGGCACAGCAGAAGGCTTTATCTATGACGACAAAGACAATCTGATAGAACATATCCGCCCGGATCAAACGCGGGTATTGATGGCCTACGACGATAAAGACCAGCTTATCCGCATCACTGACCCAAGCGGCCATGAATGGCTGCGCGAATATGATGCCCAGGGCAATCTCACTAAAGAAACCGACCCGCTGGGCCATAGCACCCAATACAACTACAACCCGCAGGGCTTGCCCGTAGCGATTAAAGATGCCAAAGGCGGCAGCAAAAAACTCGCCTATCTGCCTAATGGGCAGCTCAGCAGCTATACCGATTGCTCTGGCAAAACCAGCCAATGGCAATACGATGCCCGTGGCCGCCTGATTGTGGCGCAAGATGCCGCAGGCAATGCCAGCCAGTATCACTACGGTAGCGATGGCCAGCTGGCTAAAGTCGTCAATCCTGACGGTACACACAGCCTGCTGCAATACGATGCCGAAGGCCGCTTACTCAGCCACACCGACGCGCTGCAAGCTAAAACCCAGTTTGATTACGACCGCGCAGGCCGAGTCAGTAGCCGCAAAGACGCCGCCAATCAAACGCTGAACTACCAATACGATAAGCTGGGCCGCCTGCTCAGCCTGATTAATGAAAACAAAGAGGCTTATCGTTTTACTTACGATGCCGCCAGCCGCCTGCAGGAAGAAACCGACTTCGGCAATAAGCGCACCCGTTACCAATACGAAGCAGAAACGGGCCGCCTGCAGCAAATCAATGAAGCGGGGAAAATCACCACCCTTGCCTACGATGAAACCGGGCGCTTAAGCGCAAGGCAGAGTGGCCAAAGCAGCGAGCGCTTTAGATACGACGTATTAGGGCGGATTTACGCCGCCAAAAACCAATACAGCGAATGCCATTTTGGGTTTGATGCCGTCGGCAACCTCATCACAGAGCGCCACGAATACAAGCTATTCGGCCAGCAACAGCAATACAACTGGCAGCACGAATACGATGAACTGGGCAACCGCATCGCCAGTATCCGCCCCGATGGCCAGCGCACCGACTGGCTAATTTACGGCAGCGGCCATGTGCACGGCATGCTGTGGAACAAACAAGAAATCGCCAGCTTTGAGCGCGACGACCTGCACCGCGAAACCCAGCGCATACTGGGCAATCAACTGACCGCTCACACCCACTTCGACAAAATGGGCCGCATCAGCCAGCAAACGCTAACGGGTAAAACCAATAACCAGCGCAGCTACCAATATGATCCAGTTGGCCAGCTGCTGGGCATCAGCGACAGCCGCAGCGGCCAGATCAGCTACCAGTACGACCCAGTCGGCCGCCTTATCGCCGCCAACAGCAGTCTTGGCCATGAAAGCTTTGCATTTGATTCGGCCAGTAACTTAGTCGATACAAAACCGCATGCTGGCAACAGCACAAGCAGCTTACCTGCCATGCCCGCCGTACTCGGAAACTTATTAAAGCAATACGCCGGAACTCATTACAAATACGACGCCCGCAGCAATCTGATTGAAAAGCAGCAAGGCGAGCAAACTACCCAATACAACTGGGATGGCTTTAACCGCCTGAAAAAAATCAGCAACGCAGCAGGCGAAACCAAATACTACTACGACGTATTCGGCCGCCGTATTGGCAAAGAAAATGCACAGGGCAAAACAGAATTCATCTGGGACGGCGACGTCATCGCCCTGGAAAAAACAGCTGAACACACCCGCCACTACCTGTTCGAGCCCAACAGCTTTATACCGCTGGCGCAGATCGTCTCCACCAACGACAGCGAACAAGAACACACCGCCTACTACCACGTAGACCACCTCGGCACGCCGCAGACCTTGAGCGATGAAAACGGCGAAATCGCGTGGAGCGCAGAATATAAAGCATGGGGCGAAGCACAGGTCGTGATTAGCGAAGCGGCTAAAACAGCAGGCATCAATAACCCAATCCGCTTCCAAGGCCAATACTTCGACGAAGAATCCGGCTTGCACTACAACCGCCACCGCTATTACGATCCGGAGATTGGGCGGTTTATTAGCAGCGATCCGATTGGGTTAATGGGGGGATTTAATACCCATGCTTATGCGCCGAATCCGGTGGAGTGGATTGATCCTTTAGGACTGGCAAAGGCATGCTGCGCTTGTGGTGATGAATATGTGACGAGATCGGAAAGGTGGGAGCAACTAGCAAATGATCCTAATACACCATCCCATATCAGAGGCTGGGTAAAAAATCAGCAACGACAAGTAAAATTAGGCAAGCAAAAAGAAGTGAAATCCCCTCCCGGTTATGATTTAAGTCATGAATATGGAAAGGAAAATGATTTAGGTTATGATTATTCGCACGCTCAGCCAGCAACAAGAGCTGATCATCAAGGCGTTCATCATCGCTACTATAGGAAAAGGGGAGGATGCTTTACTGTTGCAATGCCAAAATCAGGAAGCCGTGGGACTGATAAATTAAGCCTACCTAAACCTGGCTCATTACCTAAATGAGGATAATATGAAAGATAATTGCATTAATTTGATTAAAAATGCCAGGATTGGCATTTCGAAAATCATGATCGCACAGCCTGATGAAATAGCTTCTTCAGAGGCTTTACTAGGATGTGCTTTTCCACTCGATTACAAAGATTTTATTGGTGAGGTATCAAATGGAATCGCTTTTGGAAGAATAAGAATATTGCCAGTTTTGTCAAAGAAAAATCTAAAAAAAACTGGTGATTCAATAAGTAGAAACAACAATATAAATACTAGTATATGGTTTAATGGCGATAGTAACGCACTATCGTCCTTTTTGATTTTTGCAACAGAAGAGTCATACGCTTGCTTTGCCTTTAAAAAGGATAGTGATAACTCTGTTTGGTATTGGAATATTAACTCCAACACGATAGAGCAACTTGATTATGATTTTTGGGAGTGGCTTCATGTGACACTGCAGCAAGAAAAGGATTCAATTGGCTAGTAAAAGAAGCCTGTAAGGATGTCTTGACGATGAATTATTTTGTTGCTTTGGAAAAAAAAGAAAAAGGGGCCCCGATAGGATTTACAGGTGCAATTCTCTATGACCGTTTTGTAGAGAATACTAAAGATCTAGATCATGGATATAAACCATGGTATCAATCAAGAGACTTACAGACAGATAAAGTTTTTGAATGCGAAATGTTTTTAATCGTAAAAGAGAAGCTGATTGATTATGAAATAAGAAGCATAAGCTCTGGCATTTATGTGGTTAGCTCAAATTTTCTTGATCTCCTAAGAGATTTTGGATGCCCTATTAAAGAGACCAGCGTTCTGAATATTGTTAATTTACAAGGGACTTGTGTTTCCGAGAAGACTTATTTTGTCGTAAGATTTGAGAGCTCAATCTTTAAGGATAGTGAGCTGATATTTGACTCTAGCGCTAAATTACTAAATGAAGATGGAAAGCTGTTAATAGAGGTATGTTCTCTGAAAGACAATATCAACAGTGATGTGTTCAAATTGCATAAAGCATCCTCTAAACAAGATCCAACGTTTTTTTCTGATCGTTTTGTTAAAGAAGCTCAGTCAAAAAAGTTATTGTGTGGCGTAAGATTTGCCTCAGTAGATGAAGTTGAATGGATGCAAGGACTTAATAGTGATTTGCCTGCATGGGCACTTGAGGATGTTGAACCTATACTTTTTATTAGCTAGGAAAGTGGAGGGGCAGGTTTTATGCCTTTACAGTAATTTAAAACCTGCTCTATAGCTCGTTAGTTACAAGGAAAAAACTAATTTTATAGTTGCAGAATATGGCAAAACATCACCCTTATGAATTAATACTTGAAATTATTAAACAAGCTGAAGCAGGCGCTACAAACAGAGAGCTGAGCCTTGAGCATGGGATAAATAAAAATATAATTAGCGAATGGCGGGTTAAATATAAGGGCATGGATCTTGCCATGATGGAGGATAGGAAAAGTCGGATTCGTGAGAGAATTGCCAATACAAACAAGGAAAAGGCTGAACGGTTGCCTGAAGAAAGTAAAAAGGAAAAGTTAGAAAATATACAGCGGCACCGCTCCTATAACTTTCTCTCTATTCCCCAAGCCGTACAAGACGTCATTCAAGAATGGGCTTCCCTGAAAAATAATGGCGTGACACGCGTACAAATGAATGAAACTCGTTTGAAAATTATCCAGTGCCTTGCCAAAGCTTGGGGCGGAGAATGCCTATCTGCGGAATACAAAACCCACCTAAACTATATGTCTATTCGTTGTGCAAAAGGACATGATTTTGAGATCAAGCCACGACGTTTGATATATGGCAGCTTCTGCCCAATTTGTTATAAGGATGAGGAAGCAAGCCTAAAAACACTGCAAGACTTGGCTGCGGCCCGTGGTTGGCAGAGCCTGGCAACTGAATATAAAAATTGCAAAACGCCCGTCGCATGGCGTTGCGATCAAGGCCATGAATTCAATACGTCATTAGATTCAATTAAAAATGGCGTTGGCTGTATGCAATGCCATAAAGATCGCTATTGGTTTACGCTGGAAAAAATGCAAGGTATTGCAAAACAAAGGGACGGGCTTTGCTTATCTGATCAATATACCCCTTATGATCCAATGCTTTGGCAGTGCAAACGCGGGCATACATGGAAGGCCCTTTCAACAGAAATTTGCAAAGGTCATTGGTGTCAGCAATGCTCGTTTATTGATAAGATTACTAATCCTAAAAGCAAAGCATGGGGTAAATATCAAGCCTCAAAATTGCATCGCTAATTTGTATTTCAGTAGACTTAGCTACCAAGTTACCTTGGTGATAATTCCACTGCAATCACAGCTGGGAAGCCTTTTAATCGCCAAGGCACGTAGTCAAAACATCCGGCACGCCACGCGTTTTTAGCTCAGGTAGCACTGTATGACGTCCGCAAACCTAGCAGCTCCTTGTATCCCCTCATGTTTAAGTAGATCAAACGGGCAAGCCGAGTATGGATTTCTACTTCACCGAGCTGGTTTTGTGGGAGGATTACCGAGCCTTGGGTTTTAGAAGGCTCTAAGGTTTGACTATCTCCAAGGTGTATTTTATGCAGCGCCGTGTGACAAAGATTTTCAGTATTAGGGATAAAATTTGAAGGGCTGAGGCTTACGATACTTAAACTTATGTAAGATTTTGGTATCGCATTTTTTAGATTAGTAAATGTTTTGCTTGCAAATCATCGGTGCAGTATCAGTGCACTGATCAGCTTCGTTGTATTTAGGTAACATATGTTAAGTTGTTGAATAATATAGTTTTTACTGGTTTTTATGTTTCGCTATATTTCTCTTAAATATCAGTAACTTATTGATTTATAAGCAAACTCATAATCCTTTGGTCCTCGGTTCAAGTCCGAGCAGGCCCACCAGTAAATAAAACGGCTTACGCATAGATTGCGTAAGCCGTTTTATTTTGTGCCCCTGAAAAGTACATTTTCAGTGCAGTAACGATTCCTAGAGCCAGATAGATATCTTCACGAAGCCCTGCTTAGGGGCCTAGAAGGGAATAATTCGCTTGAAATGTTGCTCTTCTCATTTCAAAACTTCCCACACAAACAGTAACGCTGAAGGCGGGTGCAGAAGCGCTGAAGATGAAATGGTTCGTGGTGTTTTTATTTAGCGAAGTGCATCTGAGCTTCGCCTTGCTCCCGCCAAACTATTTGACTCTGCTGGTATCACCGTCAGGATTCTGCTGCTCAAAAAATGCAAGACGCCGGTGATGTGCTGTTTATGCACGCGGCAGGGCACCTCGAAATGGGTAAATGTCAGAGCCGTCTGTGGCCAGAGCTCATGGAAAAAATGCGACTACCTCTCCAGATCGTAAGGAATAAGTCCGCTATTCTTGCTGGTTTTCACTTCGATAATCGAGAGGGGTGATGATCGAAGTGCCTATTACGATTAGATCACGGCTGTGTTTCAAGCTGGGCGGGTTTTAAATCGAGCCGCCGTGGCACCTTAGTGGTTCTGGCTATTGGCTAAAAACCGGTCTAGCGCGGCATAAAGCTCTTCGATATTCGCGCCTAGTGGTTCACTTTCTAGTGTTAGATATTCTTGCTCTATCAGCGGAGCAATGTCGTTAAATAGGCGCTCGCTTTTAGCAGTCAGGCGCACATTGACTCTGCGTTGATCAGTATCCATCCGTGTGCGTGTAACCAGTCCTAGCTCTCCCATGCGGGCTAATACGCCGGTTAAGCTTGGGCTGAGAATCTGGCAATTTTCGCAAATTTCCCTCGGCTCCATCATCCCTCGCTCACTCAGCGAGCGAATAATTCGCCACTGCTGCTCGGTAATATTATGGTGGTTCAAAATAGGCCGAAACCGTGCCATGACGACTTCTCTTGCCTGCAGCAACAGTAACGCTAGATTACGATGCTTTAGCGGCTTCTTCATGCTTTTTTCTCCATTTTCAGCGTTACAAAATTTATAGCTTACCCTGATTGACATACTAACATATTAGCGAATAATATAATTAACATGTTAGTGAATTAATAGCCGCGCAGTGAATGTAACGATCCTCGGGACGCAATATGAAAGCAGCCACTCAAGCTCATCAGATTGATCAGGACCTACTATGCGATGACTGCGCTGTGCAGCAGCATGGGCTGCTGTTTCCGCTGCTCAAAAGGCCTGCACTACTTTCAAAACGGGTGCGCAGCGCATCAGATCAGCGGCCGTACGCTGTTGTATTAAATCAGCACGCCTTTTTACTTCAGAGAAAAGTATGGGGCTGGCACGGTCATGGCACATGACTGGGTGCTATATAGCGGCTACCCAGCAATAAAAAATTCGCATATACAAGATTGCAAAGATTCATTTCACTTTACTGGAAGACTCTTATGTTAGCTGAGCACGTCATTCAAGAGCTGGCGAATAAACTTCACCAGGCAGAAAAAAACCGTACTCCGTTGAGGCACTTTTCTAAAGATTATCCACTGATGACAATTGAAGAGGGCTATCAGATTCAGCGTGCGTGGCTGGCGATTAAGTTGGCAGAGGGGCGGGTGATCCGTGGCCGAAAAATTGGCCTGACTTCACGCGCCATGCAGCTCTCCTCACAAATCACCGAGCCAGATTACGCACCCCTGCTGGACGATATGTTTTTTGAGCAGGGCGGAGATATTCCGGTGGCCCGCTTTATTGCGCCACGCGTGGAGGTGGAGCTGGCTTTTATTTTGGGCAAGCCATTAAAAGGGCCAGATATCTCTTTGTTTGATGTGCTGGCGGCCACCGATTATGTGACGCCAGCGATAGAAATTATTGATGCCCGAATCGAGCAATTCGATCGTGATACCAAGGCTCCGCGCAAGGTGACGGATACCATTTCTGATTTTGCCGCCAATGCCGGCATTGTGCTAGGCGGCGCACCCGTGCGCCCACACGATCTGGATTTGCGCTGGGTTGGCGCGATGCTGTTTAAAAATGGAGTGATTGAAGAAACCGGCTTAGCTGCAGGGGTATTAAATCATCCGGCGATTGGGGTTGCTTGGCTAGCGAATAAAATTGCCCCTTATGGTGAGCAGCTTAATGCGGGTGACATTGTGCTGGCTGGCTCGTTTACCCGGCCAGTGGCCGCCAGTGCAGGGGATACCTTTCAAGCCGATTATGGCCGGCTAGGGCAAATTGCTTTTCGCTTTGCCTAGGCGCTAAGCCTGAAAATAGCTAGCCACAGTGCTTAGTTAGGCTGACATCGTTTTGCTTAAGTTCTGCTCATTATTAAAAGGGAAGAAACAGCCATGGATATGCCGCACAACCATTTCAAGCAGGGGCTGGCAGAAAACCGCCTGCAATTGGGTTTGTTTTTAGGCCTAGCCAGTACGCTGAGTGCTGAAATACTCGCCGCTTGTGGTTTCGATTTTTTATTAATTGATGCAGAACACAGCCCAAATGATTTGCCTTCTGTGCTGGCGCAGTTGCAGGCGATGGCGGCGTATCCAGTTTCTGTGATGGTACGGCCAGCCAGTCATGATCCGGTTCTGATCAGGCAGTTGCTAGGGGTCGGCGCACAAACCTTGCTGATCCCCATGGTAGAGAGTGCGCAGCAGGCACGGGATCTGGTGGCTGCGGTGCGCTATCCGCCGCGGGGGATTCGTGGTGTGGGCACGGCGCTGGAGCGTTCAGCCCGCTGGAATCATGTGGCGGATTATTTTGCTCAAACCGAGGCGCAAACTTGCCTGCTGCTGCAAATTGAGTCCTGTGAGGGGGTTAAAAACTTGGACGAAATTCTGCAGGTGGATGGCGTGGATGGGCTCTTTATCGGCCCCGCTGATTTGGCCGCCTCTATGGGGTATTTGAATCAGCCTGCTCACCCAGAAGTACAGGCGGTTATTGAGCAGGCGCTGGGCAAATTGCGCGGGGCAGCAAAAGCCGCAGGGATATTTTCTACTGATCCGCAACTGCTTAAAAAATATCAGGCCAGTGGGGTGCGCTTTTTAGCAGTGGGGGCAGATACGCAGATATTGCGTAATGCCGCTGTAAATCTACGTCAGGGTTTCAGCAGCAAGGCCGCTTAATCCCAAGCTGGTGGTCGGTAGTACATCGTTTGGCCGTACTTAACAGGGTGGGGGCAGCATGTTAACAGCATCTTTTTTGACCAGCACAGTACCATCAGCACAGCGTCGTGCTTATTGGAGCAAGGTGATGTCGGCCTATTTTGGCGAGCACAGTGCGCATTGTGTGAATGAGGGGATATTCGATGCGTGCCTGACAAGGTATGACATTGCTGCCTTACAGATGTATTTGATTTCCTGCCCCCCGCACTGGATAGAGCGTGGCGAAGTCCGGCGTGATTGTCATGCCAGTGATTATATGAAGCTGATTCTGCCCTTAAACGGCGCGGTAAAAATCACTCAGGGCGGCGCCGTGATTCAGCTGGGCTGCGGCGATTGGGGCTTATACGATTCACGCGCACCCTACCGCGTGGATGTCGACGCTACCGAAATCCTGGTGATGCTGATTCCGCGCAGCAGCCTTATCGGTTTTAAGCTAGATGGTTTGCAATGTTCACCGTCGCAGCACCCTGAAACCCGTGGTCTGAATTCAGTGCTGTCTGCCGTATTGCGCTCGCTGGCTCAATATGCTGATGAATTACCCATCAGCGTACATACCTCACTGGCCGAAACCGTATTGGGATTGCTGGCATCGGCGCTTGCCGCCGAGCAGGCCTCCAGACGTGGGCAGCTTCATCTTCCTGCCGTATTGCGTTTACGGGTGAAGCATTTTATTGCCGCGCATATTACTGACCCTGAATTAAGCATAGATAGCATTGCCCATGAAATGCGCTGCTCAAAGCGCTATCTACACCGCATTTTTGAAGAAGAAGGCAAAACCATAGATCGGTATATCTGGTGGTATCGGTTGGAGCGATGCCGCGATACTTTGCAGGCCTGTGCGGGCAGTAAGCGTTCTATTTCAGATGTTGCTTTTTCATGGGGCTTTAACAGCAGTGCTCATTTTGGCCGCATGTTTAAAGAAACATACGGCGTGGTTCCGCGTGATTATCAGCGGGAAGTGATGTTGTCACATTAAGCCTTACCAAAAGAAAAATGGAGTCTGTGTATGACGCAATTTGATTATGTGGTGGCAGGTGGCGGCTCGGCTGGCTGTGTTGTGGTAAACCGGCTGGTAAAGGCTGGGTACAAGGTATTGCTGATTGAGGCTGGGCCAAAAGATGACACGATGTTTATCCATATGCCTGGCACTTTTATCCGAGTATTGGGCACCCGCCGCACTTGGCAGTATCGGTGTGAGCCACAGGCTGCGGCAGCCCATCGCACCATGATTATTCCCCAAGGGCGCACGCTGGGCGGCGGCAGCTCGGTGAATGCCATGATTTATATTCGTGGCACCCAACAAGACTACGACGAATGGCAGGAACAAGGGTGCACCGGCTGGGGCTGGGATCAGGTCTTACCCGTGTTTAAACGCGCCGAAGCGAATCAACGCTTATCGGGTGCATATCACGGTGTGGATGGTTTGCTCACCGTTTCTGATGTGCGCTATCGGCATCCTTTAAGCTTAGCTTTTGTTAAAGCGGCTCAGGAAACCGGCATTGCTTATAACGATGATTTTAATGGTGAGCAGCAGGGCGGAGCCGGTTTTTATCAAACCACTACCTATGAAGGGCGGCGTGCCAGTACGGCGGCAACTTATCTGGCACAGGTGCTGAACAATCCTTTACTAACGGTGGCGACCGATTGCCATGTATGCAAAGTGCTGATTGAGCATGGCGTGGCCACTGGCGTGGTGTACCGCAAGGGCAGCGGTAGCGAAATAACGGTGCGTGCCACAAAAGAAGTGATCCTTGCCGCTGGGGCGCTGGCAACTCCCAAGCTGCTGATGCTATCTGGCATTGGTCCAGCGCAGCATCTAAGCAGCTTTGGCATTACGCCGATCAAGGATTTACCTGCGGTAGGTGAGCATTATCAGGATCATTTAGAAGTACCGGTGTATGGGCGCACCAAGCAGCCCATTAGCCTGCTGGGGCAGGATCGCGGATTAAACGCGCTGAAACACGGCTTGCAATATCAGTTGTTTAAAACCGGCTTGCTCACCTCCAATGTGGTGGAAAGCGGGGGCTTTATGGATACCACGGGCGAGGGTAGGCCCGATGTGCAGTTTCATGTGTTGCCCGTGTTGGCGGGGGACGCCGACCGTGCGCCGCTGGCAGGCCATGGTATTTCACTGAATGTGTGCTTTTTGCGGCCCAAATCACGCGGAAAAATACAGCTGCGCTCTACAAACCCACTCGACCCTATTGTGCTGGATGGTGCTTATTTATCGCATGACGACGATGTACAGACGCTGATTCGTGGCGTAAAACTGGCTCGAAAAATTCTGCGCGCGCCATCGCTGGCCAAGGTTATAGAGCGGGAATTACTGCCTAGCGCCGCCGAGCAACTGAGCGATGCCGCGATAGAAGAACATGTGCGCCTCTATGCCAAAACGGTATACCACCCCGCATGTAGCTGCCGCATGGGTAATTCTGAGCTCAACTCTGTAGTGAACCCTCGCTTACAAGTGCATGGCATCGCCAATTTACGAATCTGTGATGCCTCCGTGATGCCGGATCTCATCAGCGGCAATACCAATGCGCCAGTCATCATGATTGCAGAGCGTTGCGCTGATTTTATTTTGCAGGATCAAGCATAAGGCATCGTAACAACTGTTTTTTCCTTCACCTGAATAAGGACACCCTGACGATGAATTTATTTCAAGGAAAAGTTGCGCTAATCACCGGTGGCGGCACTGGCATTGGGGCGGCTGTGGCTCGGCAGTTTTGTGCTGAAGGGGGCAGGGTGGTTCTGATGGGACGGCGGGCCGCGCCTCTGGCAGAAGTGGCTGAGCCCTTGGGCGGTTTAGTGGTGGTGGGCGATGCCGCAAATCCTAGCGATGTACGCGCCGCATTGCATGCCGCGCGGGAGGCTTTTGGTGGCGTCGATATTTTGGTGGCCAATGCCGGTGGGCATGGTGTTGGGGCCTTGCTGGATACCGATGACACTTCTTGGTCATTATCTACTCGGCTTAATCTGGATACGGCTTTTGTCTGCGCCCGTGAGCTGATGCCTGAGCTGATCAACCGTAAGGGCAATATCGTGGTTTTATCTTCGTTGGCTGGGCATTTTGCTGGGCCTGATGTGGTGGGTTACGTCACCATGAAACACGCCCTGATCGGCCTGACCCGCTCTTTGGCACGTGATTACGGCCGCTATGGGGTGCGTGCGAATGCGGTTTGCCCCGGCTGGGTACGTACCGAAATGGCCGATCAGCAGATGCAGCTGTTAATGGATCGATATCAGCTGCCTGATCTAGATGCTGCGTATGCCATGGTGACCAAAGATGTACCGCTGGGCCGCGCGATCAGCCCGGACGAGGTTGCTCAATCGGTGTTGTTTTTAACCTCTGATCAGGCGCGGATGGTGACTGGCATCTCATTGATGATTGATGGTGGTGCATCGTCGGTTGATTTGCCAACGATTGCATTTGCTCACTAAATAAGGAGTCACAGACATGACACAGATTCGCCCTGCTGGCTGGAAAAACTACGATGACTTTGCCAAAGGCATCGCCACTAATCGCCTGCCCGCCAGTGATGCACTGGTTGGGCGCACTTTACAGTTAAATCTGCCTGACCGATGTCTGACTTTGCGGCTACTAAGCTCTCATGAGCTGCATTGGCTTGAGCAGCTCCATCAGCAGCCTGATCAGCACAGTGGCACGGATTGGTATGAGGCGATTGAAGTGGCGGCAGATACTTATTTTATCGATATGCTGCAGGGCGCACGCCCTCAGGATGCGCTGACGATCGTGGTAAATCTGCGCAGCTTACGCGTGCTGGCGATTCGCTGCCATGTGCAAGCTGCAAGTGAGGCAGGGGCAGAGCCACGTGTACAGCAGACGTTTATGGTAGGCACTTTAGGCAGTGATCCCGCTCTGGCCAGTGGCATGGTGCCGCATGAAAGCCGCAATTTAATTGGGCTGCGTACTTTTCAGCATTACAGCCCTGAGCATACCTATGAGCATACCTATCTGAATTCACTACGTTATGCATGGCAATGTCTGGTGGGAGTACAGCGTGGGCATGGTGATGTGGATCTGGCTAGTTATTACCAGTTTGATGACGAGCAGTATATTTTTACTTTCCGCGAATTCATCATTCCGGTGGCATCCGTGTTCTTTTTTAATTTCTCTAGCAATCGCTCTACCGGTAAGTTTTTGGGGGTGACGGGGGACGGGCAGATTGCCAATAATCCAGCGGGGGCTTTTATAGAAAAAGCGTCTGTCACGATGTATTCCAGTGAGCAGCAACCTCTTTAGCCGCTTCAGAGCGGATGTAAAACTGTTCCAGCGCCGCTGGGCAGTTTTGGCCTAAATCCTTTTTTAGGGAAATACATGATGCGCAGCAATTTACTAATTATTGTCGAACACTATGCGGCATCCGCCAGACAAGATATTGCCGCAATGATGGCTGATCTAGCTGACGATGTGCAATGGACTGAAATGGCCGGTTTTCCTTGCGCGGGAACCTATATCGGCAAGCAGCAAATCATCGAAGGGGTTTTTAAAGTGCTGGGCAGCGAGTGGAATGATTATACGTTCACTCTAGAGCGTTTAATTGATGGTGGAGACAGCATTGTGGGGATTGGTGATTACAGCGCCAGCCACCGTCAGAGCGGTAAAGCCATGAAGGCAAGGGTTGTGCATGTGTGGCAACTATCGGGCGGCAAAATCCGCAAATTTGAGCAGTTTACCGATACTTTGCTGGTGGCTCAGGCGATGTCGTCATGAATGGCTGCGGCCGGTTTTAGATGCATCCCAATGCTAGTTTAAGTGCACTGTTGGTATAAACGAAAGAAGTAGCGCGCCCTACTATGACATGCAGCTGATTTATTACAGATGTTAAGTAAGTAGACAAAAAATATTCAACAAAGCGTAACGCTTACGCCATCCCCGATGCACAGCCAGTGCATCTTGCTGAAGCACTTTTGTTTCCGTACTTAGCACGGTTTCTGATCAATTAACTTAATAAGAGATCGCAATGAAAAAATGCTCAGTCATACCGGTAGCAACGCGCTTATCCCTTGCTATGGCTTTATCGGCCTGTGCCGCCAGTGCACTGGCCACTGAAGGCGGGGGAGGGATGTATCCAAACGGCAACGAGAATTATCTGGTAGCCGCCATGCCACCTCCTGGGGTCTATGTTCTTGAATATCTGATCGGCTATCAGGCCGATAAATTAAGGGATAACAACGGCAATCAGATCCCCCTCGATTTTAACGTCAAGGTTGCCGCAGCTGCGACACGGCTGATTTGGGTGACGGATCAGAAAATTCTGGATGGTCAGCTGGCCTTGCATGTGATTGCGCCACTGCTGAATGTAGATGTGAGCGTAGCAGGCAAAAACCAGTCGCAGACGGGTGTGGGCGATATGGTGTTTGGTGCCGGTTTGGGTTACCACGCTTCCGATAAATTGCACTATGTGTTTGCTGTAGACATTAATGCACCCACCGGCCGCTATGATAAAAATGATCTGGCTAATCTGGGGCGTAATTACTGGAATATCGAGCCACTGGCAACAGTCAGCTATATCCAGAAAAGCGGCTTGAATGCCGATCTGAAAGTCATGTATGACTTTAACGGCAAAAATAAAGACAGCGATTACACCTCCGGCCAGGAGCTGCATGCTGATTATGCGCTTGGCTGGGGCTTTGGTAATGGGCTGGTGGCTGGGGTTGGTGGCTTTCTTTATCAGCAGATCACTGATGACAAAGTAGGGGGTGTAACCCTAGCCGATCAACGTGGCCGGGCGATGTCGATAGGGCCAACTATTAAATACGATAACGGCAGTGGCTTCTTTGTGACCGCCAAAATAGAAAAGGAATTTGGCGTCAGAAATCGTGCTGACGGAACCGGCATCAAAGTTAAATTTAATATTCCCTTCTAGTCAGTTTGGGAGTTTAGTCACCAGGCAAACGTTTTCCAGCATCGCGTTACTCGGTGCCGCATGCTGGAAAAACACTGCTTTCCTGTTTGGTCCATGCCACATTGAATGGGCAGTCCGTTGGCTGGAACAGATCTTTATAACCGTTTATGTGGGTTTTTTGGAGGGCAGTATGGGTCATCCTTTAGCAGAATTTACGCATGGTGAAGTGAAGAAATCCAGTTTTCTGGCCAGACAAAAATTTGGCATCTTTATTGATGGGCATGAATCCGCTACAGAGCGTTATTACCCCGTGATTGATCCAGCCACCGGCCTAGAGATTGCTCAGGTTGCTGATGCCAGTGCAGGCGATGCCGATCGAGCTATTGCCTCTGCTCGGCAAACTTTTGAATCTGACCCATGGGCTGGGATGCGTCCGGCAACGCGTGAGCGGTTGTTGATCAATTTAGCTCAGCTGATTGAAAAACACGGTGATGAGCTAGCCGCGATAGAAACACTGGAAAGCGGAAAACTGCTGGGGGTTGCTAAAGCCATCGATGTGGGTTCTGCCAGCGAATATGTGCGCTATATGGCGGGCTGGGCCACTAAAATTACCGGCAGTACACTGGATTTATCGATCGGATTTCCTCCTGGCGTGGCTTATTCTGCTTATACGCGCCGTGAGGCGGTGGGCGTGGTGGCTGCAATCGTGCCGTGGAATTTTCCTTTGGCCATTGCAATCTGGAAACTCGCTCCGGCGCTGGCCTGCGGTTGTACCGTGGTATTAAAGCCCGCTCAGGAAACCCCGCTGACCGCTCTGCGGCTGGCCGAGCTAGTGATGGAAGCCGGCTTTCCAGCTGGAGCGTTGAATGTACTGACCGGCAGTGGCTCTGAGGTGGGGGAAGCTCTAACCCGCCACCCTGGCATAGATAAAATCAGCTTTACCGGCTCAACCAGTGTTGGCAAACAGATCGCCCATGCCGCTGCCGATAATCTGAGCCGCGTGACGCTGGAGTTGGGGGGTAAATCCCCTATGATTGTGATGGCGGATATGGAGGCGGACGTGGCGGCACAGGGTGCTGCGATGTCGATTTTCTTTAATCAGGGTCAGGTTTGCACGGCCGCATCTCGATTGTTTGTGCAACGTAGCAAAATAGATGAGGTGGTGGAACGGCTCAGTACGATTGCCAACGCAATGAAACTGGGTTCAGGGTTCGATCCCGAATCACAAATGGGGCCGTTAATTTCACAACGGCATATGCAGCGGGTGATGGCGCATATTGAGGAAGCAAAACAGGCGGGTGGCGAAGTCACAGCAGGGGGCTGCACCGAATTTGATCGTGGTTATTTTGTCCGCCCAACCGTATTTATTAATACCAGCGCCGCAATGCGGATTAATCAGGAGGAAGTATTTGGCCCCGTGGTGACGGTGACGCCTTTTGATGAGGCGGAAGAAGCGATACAGCTGGCCAATGACTCGGCTTTTGGATTGGCTGCAAGTATATGGACGCATGATCTGCATCAGGCGCATCGTTTTATTCCAAAAATCAAAGCGGGCATGGTGTGGGTGAATACGCACAATATGCTAGACAATAATCTGCCATTAGGTGGGGTAAAGCAATCGGGTTTTGGTCGTGATTTAGGACATTCTGCAATTGAGCAATTTACTGAATTGAAATCGGTTTGTATTGCGTATTAACAGTGCTCAGTTAAATCAGCATAAATCGGATAAATGGAGAATTGACAATGAATAAGATGTTTTTAATAGCCTCTGTGATGGCCGCAGGAATCAGTACTCAGGTCATGGCCGCAGAAAAAGTGAGCTGTGGCTTAAATAACGGCAAAAAAGCGACCGGCCAGCCGATTCCGCTTGGGGCCGTGGTGGGTAAAACTGGGCCGGATGATTTTAGTAGCTCGGCTCAGGCGGCCAGTGCCTATTTTAAATGCGTGAATGAGAACGGCGGCATTAACGGCAGGCCGGTTGAATACACCGTAGTGGATGATCAGTGGAACCCAGAAATAGCGGCCCAGCTGGCTTCTAAATTAGTACAGGATAAAAAAGTCGTCGCCATGGTGGGCAGCACCAGCTTTGTGGAATGCGGTGCCAATGCCAAGCTCTATGAGCAGGCGGGGCTTATGGTGATCGCCGGTGTGGGTGTGCCGCGTGAATGTTTTCAATCTAAAAACTATGTGCCGATGAATACCGGCCCAAGGTTGGCAACCACCATGGCGGCGATTTACGCGAATAAGCATTACAAGGCAAAAAAATTCGTTTGTATTGCGCCAAATATCCCAGGGCTGGGTGAATGGGCTTGTGGTGGGGTGCGCGCTTGGGGGAGCAAGGAAGGCGTGGTCTCTGAAACCATTTTGATCGACCCAGGCTCGGCAGATGCCAGCTCGGTGATCTTGCAGGCCAGCTCTAAAAACCCAGATGCCATTATTTTGAGCCTGTCTAAAGGCCTGCTGATTCCTATGCTGGCTGCGGCTGAGCAGCAGAATTTGGGCAAGAAAATTAAATTTTTGGCACCTGCCTCTGGCTATAACGTAGAAGTGCCTAAAGCGATTGGCCCGTATTGGAAAGATAATTTCGATGTATCACTGGAGTTTCACCCGCTGGATGCCAATACAGTAGAAAACAAAAACTGGCTGGCGCTGATGAATCAGTATGGGAATAAAAAAGATCAGCGGGATACGTTTTCTCAAGCCGGTTATCTGAGCGCTAGGCTAACGACCGAAACCCTACTGAAACTTGATCCGGCCAAAATCAGCCGTGCCAGTGTGAGCGAAGCGTTGCGTAAAATTGTTGATTTTAAAAGCGAGATGCTGTGCCGTCCTTTTTATATAGGCGCAGGAAAACGTCACAATGCCAACAACTTTAGCCGCGTCGCAACTTCAACCGGTACCGGCTGGGCGGTGCGTTCGGAGTGCAGCGCGGTACTTGATCCGGAGTTAGCTGATGTTCAGCTGGATGAACAACAGCTTAATCTAAGGAGATAGTGATGCCTGAATCTGCTGTTTTTCTGATTCCTTATCTGATCTCTGGGCTGGGTATAGGCGCCGTGTATGCCTTGTCCGGAGTAGGGCTGGTGGTGCTGTACCGTGCGTCCGGCGTGCTTAACTTTGCCTTTGGTGCACTGGGGGCGATCAGCGCCTATTGTGCTTGGTCTTTGCTGGAGATGGATTATCCGCAGATTGTGGTGTGGCCGCTGGCGGTACTGGCTTCCACTTTACTGTCTTTACTGTACGGCGCTGTGCTGGCACCCCGGCTAGCACACCGTGACCGTACTACCCGCAGCATTGCAACGCTGGGATTCGCGCTGGTGGTGCTGGGTTTTACCGAATGGTACTGGGGGGAGGCTGCACGCCGACTCTCTTTGCCCACGGATGTTGAATCCATTGATTTTGGTGATATCCGTCTCACCTACACACGCATTCTCAGCTTGGTATTGGCGGTGCTAATGATGCTGGCGATTGGCATTTTGCTACGTAAAACGCGGCTTGGCCTGTATATGCGGGCGCTGGCTAATAATCGTCAGCTCAGTGCCGTACTGGGGATTTCTGTGATCAGAGTAGACACCGCCGCTTGGCTGATTTCCGGTGCTTTTGCCGGTGTGTGCGGTTTGCTACTGGCCAATATCGTGCGTTTACAGGCCACCACTCTCACCTTTATGGTGATTCCGGCCTTTGCCGCTGCCATTGTGGGGCGTTTATCCTCACTGCCGATCACCGTTGCTGCTGGCGTGGTGATTGGGATAGCAGAAGCACTGGCAATTACTATTCCTGGTTTTGCCATCTATCGCTCTGTCACGCCGTTTGTACTGGCGCTGCTTGCGATGATGGTTTTTACCGCGATCTATCCTGCCTCGGTTGAATCATGAAGATGATGAGTTTCCATATCCCCAAACAGGCGAATGTACTGGCTCGGCCGAATGTAAACGAGGCTCAGCGCTATCGCACCTTGCTGCAGATTGCCGTGGTGCTGACGGTGATTGCGCTAGCCCTGCCTGCCTTATCCAATGCTTATTGGATCAAAATATTTACCTCAGTATTTATTTGCGCCATTGCCGCGTCGGGTGTCGGCTTACTGTACCGGCAGCTGGGTCTGGTGTGTTTGTCGCAATACGCGCTGATGGGAGTGGGAGGATGGATTTCATTGCGAATCTATCACGCATGGGGCTGGCCATTTGAAGCCTGTGTATTGGCTGGAGCCGTTGGTGGCAGCGTAATGGGCATGGTGGCAGGCTTGCCTGCGCTGCGTTTGCGTGGTTTGTACTTAGCGCTCACTACCCTGATGATGGCTGGGGCTTTTCAGGTTTTTATTGGCGCAATTAATTTTCCGGATGGTGGTGAGGGCCTGAGCGGCCGGGCAATGGATGGTGCACGCTTGATGATGTCGCGGCCTTTTCTGGCAGAAACAGACAGCGCTTTTTTACGTTACGTGCTGGTCTGGCTGGCGTTTGCGCTGTGCCTGATTGAGCTGCATCGTTATTCCAGAGTAGGGCGCAGCTGGGCGCTGATCCGCAAGGGTGACACCAGTGCACTGAGCGCTGGGGTGAATATCATCTTTTATCAGACTTGGGCATTTGGTCTGGCGGGGTTTTTAGCGGGCTGCGCAGGCGGGCTGCTGGCGGGGGCCATTGGTAGCCTAGATGGCAGGGCCTTTACCGCCAGTGAATCGATCTTAATGTTTGCCTTGTCGATTGTGGGCGGTGTGTACAACTGGTTCGGCGTCATTATCGCCGGCTTGCTATTGCGCGCCGTACCCGCCTCATTATCTGATTTAGGGGTGAGCGGCTATGTGGCAATGATGTTTTTTGGTGTGGCCCTGCTGCATGCGTTGATTACCGCACCGACTGGCATTGCTGGTCAGCTGGCTGATTTACTGAGCAGAGCCCCTGCATTTATTAGGCGTTTAATAGAGCGGAAACAGCATGATTAACATTGCCGGTTTAACAGTCAGGTTTGGTGGGGTTAAAGCGATTAATGCGCTGGATGCCAGATTTACTGCGCCGATCTGTGGATTGATCGGCCCGAATGGCGCAGGTAAAACAACCCTACTCAATACCTTGAGTGGTTTTGTAAGGCCAGAGAGCGGCACGCTGGAATTAGACGGGCAGCTGCTTAACCCGCTTAAACCGGCCGCTCGCGCTCGGTTGGGTATTCGCCGTAGTTTTCAGACTGAACAGGTGGTAGAAGACCTGAGCGTATGGGATAACGTGCTGGCGATTTTGGATCACTTACCGCTGGTGGCTCAATATACTAGGGCTGCAGAAGTCGCCCGCGTGCTTGATTATGTGGGCTTAAGCGGGGTGGCGCAGCAAGCAGGCCGTAGCTTGAATCTATATCAGCGGCGCATGGTTGAGTTAGCCAGAGCATTGGCGGGTAAGCCGCGCTTACTCTTGCTGGATGAGCCGGGGGCAGGCATGAATGAGATTGAATCTTTGCAGTTGCGGCAGCTTATTTTGGGGATTCCGCATTTTTGCCAAGCTCAGTTGATCCTAATCGATCATGACGTTGAGCTTATTTCTGCCACTTGCGAAGAAACGCTGGTGCTTGATTTTGGCCGCTGCATTGCTCTAGGCCCGACCCGTGCCATGCTAAAACAGCCTTGCGTTAGAAAAGCCTATCTGGGCGAAAATTGAACTTATCTTGAGCCGCTATGACTACAACATCCTTACAGATTGCCGAGCTGGTGGTGAACCGTTCAGGCAAACAAGTATTACACGGCGTTTCTCTGAACATACCGGCTGGCGCGGTAACTACGCTGCTGGGTGCAAATGGCGCGGGGAAATCGAGCTTGGTGTTGGCGATTGCTGGCGTTATTGCACCGGCTTCTGGCACGGTGTCCGCCAATGGCAAGATATTAACCGGCTTGCGCCCAGAGCAGGTTAGAAAGGAGGGCGTGGCCATTGTGCAGGAAGGGCATCAGGTTTTAAGCGAATTAACGGTGCTGGATAATCTGCGTGCTGCTGGTTCTGCCTTATCAAACCAAAAATTGCAAAGCGGAATAGAACGGATGATGGTTATTTTTCCGGAGCTAGAAGCCAAATTAAGCAGTCGTGGTGGTGATTTATCTGGCGGGCAAAAGCAAATGGTCTCCATCTCGCAGGCGTTACTGGCCGTGCCGCAGTATTTGCTGATTGATGAGCTGTCGCTGGGGCTAGCTCCCGGGGTTGTTAAACGGCTGGCGGAGACCGTGCAACAGATTGCTGAATCTGGGGTGGGCGTACTGTTAATCGAGCAATTCACCAGCATCGCCTTAGGCCTCGCTGAAAAAGCCTATGTGATGGAGCGCGGGCGCATTGTGTTTTCTGGCTCCTCACAGCAGCTACGCGATGACCCAGCCATTTTGCACAGTGCTTATCTAGCCTGAGTGATTGCTGTGTACCCGATGGATTTACGCTGTGTATTGAGTGCCGTGTTAATAGATTAAATACCTTATGGTGGTAGTAAGTAAAAATTAACAACGATGTATGATGAGCTAAGGCTTTGTGTAATACTGAAAATCTTACCCTCTAAGTCGCTGATTTTTATGAACCCTATTGATCTGCTTGCCTCGTTTGCCGCTGCTTTTAATCAGGATAACCGCCTTATTTCGCTTCAGCTTGGCGATGGTGCAGCGTGGGGGGAACAGTTACTCCCCCAGCACGTCACAGGCAGCGAGGGGATTAATCGGGAATATCGCTATCAAATAAACTGCCTATCCCCCAGTGATAATTTAGAACTCAAATCGCTCTTAGGCTTGCCAGTGGTATTGTCTATTGCAGACGCCAATGGCGGTGTGATCGAGCGTTGCGGGGTCATCACCCAAGCCGCTTTACTTGGCTCTGATGGTGGGTTTGCTAAATACTCGCTCACAATTGAACCGCCATTTGCGCTGCTGAGATACCGCCGCACTTCTCGCGTGTTTCAAGACATCAGCGTGCCCGATATCGTTAAACAAGTTTTAGCTGAGCACCAAGATAAAAACCCCGTGTTTGCCTCTGTGCAAGCGCTGGAGTTCAAGCTATCGGGCGATCATTTACCACGCTCCTACTGCTTGCAGTACCGTGAGTCGGACTTTGATTTCTTAGTGCGATTAATGTTTGAGGAAGGACTTTCATTCCGCTTTGAACACTTGCCAGGCGATTCGCCACAGGTACAGCTAACTGTATTTGACGACGCTTACGCCTTACCAGAAGCGGCAGACCTACAAGTACGCTTCCATAGAGCAGCTGCTACGGAAGAATTTGATGCGCTGACTGAATGGCAAACTCAGCGCCAAATTGGCAGCAGCTCTGTTTCTTTGGCCAGTTTCGATTACAAAGCAAGTAGCACAAAGCAAAGCGCCGATGAGAGCGCCGTAGATCAGGGCGATGGCGGCCAGCAACTGCAATCCAGCCTAGAAGATTATGACCCACAGAGCTTGTATTACGCCTCAGATTCAGAAAGCTTAAGCCGCTATGCTCAGCTGCGCCAACAAGCCTCAGATGCTAAAAAGAAATCTTTTACCGGCTCAGGCACGCTACGTTCTTTACAAGCAGGGCAGTGGTTCCGGCTTGAAGATCACCCTGCCCATGAATGGGACAGCGCCGAGCAGCGGGAATTTGCCATTACAGGGCTTACCTTCACCGCAAACAATAACCTGCCAGCCGATTTAAGCCAGCAGCTAATGCTGGTTGCCCCCGGTTTACTGGCCGTTTCAGAAGTAAAGGGCGCAGATGCACCCCCTCCTTATCAAGTTGATTTTACTGCCCAAAGACGTGGCCAGCCGCTCACCCCTGCCTTTGCCCACGAAGCTTTCAGCAAACCCCAAAGCCGAGGTGTGCAAACCGCCACCGTCGTCGGCCCCGCTGGATCAGAAGTGCATACCGATGAACAAGGGCGGATTAAGGTGCAGATGCACTGGCAACGCGCTCAAGAGCACCCCAGCTTTGGCGCTAACCTCGATGACAAATCATCCTGCTGGATTCGCGTTGCCTACCCATCGGCAGGCGCTGGCTGGGGCCATCAGTTTATTCCACGAATCGGCCATGAGGTGCTGGTCGATTTTATTGAGGGAGATATCGATCGCCCCATCGTTACGGGTGTGGTTTATAACGGAAGCCACCAAACCCCTGCATTTAGCGGCGCGGACGCTTTGCCTGCAAATAAAACGCTTTCTGGGATCAAAACCAAAGAGCACCAGGGCGGCCAATATAACGAACTACTCTTTGACGATACGTCTGGCGAAGTCAGGGCCAAACTCAGCTCTGAAACTGGCAAGACCCAACTGAACCAAGGCTATCTGACCCACCCCCGCACAGATGGCAAGGCAGATCCGCGTGGCGATGGTTTTGAATTAAGGACTGACTTAGCCGGAGCGATTCGCGGGGCAAAAGGCTTATTAGTCAGCGCACATGGGCAATCAGGCGCTAAGGGCCAGCAATTAGACCGAGATGAATTAATTGGGCAATTAGAGCTGGCCTTATCCATTGCCCAGCAACTGGCTAAGCAAGCAGAAACACATGAGGCCGATAGCACCGATACCCAGCAAGAAGAGCAACTATTAAGCGATTTAAAAAAATGGCATGCAGGCAGCAATACTGATAAAGAAGGCAAAGGCGGCGGCAAGGGCATTCTGGCCATGAGCGCCCCTGCTGGTGTAGCTATCTCTTCGCAATCGGCAATCAGCACCGTTTCTGGTGGCAATCAGGATGTGGTGGCAGCCAAAGACAGTAACCACAGCATTGGGCAAAAACTGCGCTTTAGGGTAGGTGAATCCTTATCGGTGTTTGTGCAGCAGCTAGGCATAAAGCTGATTGCTGCTGCTGGAAAAATAAAAATCCAAGCCCAGAGTGATGAACTAGAAATAGGCGCGGCTAAACGCCTGCATTTGTACTCACTGGAAGAAATTATCTTTGAAGGCCCTAAAATCACATTCCGCGCGGAAGGAGCAGAGTACACCATGGGCGGCGGCAATATCATCTCCCAAGCATCAGGTTCCCATACCCAAAAAGCCAGCCAGCACAGTATGGAAGGCCCAGGCAATGGCAGCCCGCAATTACCCAAAATGCCTAAGAGTGAAAGCAAAACCACAGAAAAATTTGCCGTAGCGGGGCGCTCTGGTCAGGCCAGAGCCGAGGTATCCCATGAAATACGCAATGATGCAGGCAAGCTTTTAGAGAGCGGTAGCACCGACAAACAAGGAGCCACCAGCCTTTTAGCTGGCAAGGCCATTGAAGCCCTTAAACTTAAACTGACGCGGAAATAAAAGATGAGTGATCGCGAGATGCAGGTCGACCCAAAGGCCACACGCCGAGTACCGCTAGAGTTTGATAAAGAGGGCTGCCCCACATTTTCCTCATGCAAAAGCCCAGAATCATTTACCCCACACGCCTTAGCCATCTGCCCGCCCCATACCGTGATTCCGGTGATTTTTGTGCCAGGGATTATGGGGACAAATTTGCGGATGACGAAAAATAAGGATGAAGCATGGTCGCCACCCAATGGCCTATTGGCAGGCATGGGGGAGGCCGTATCCAGAGCGAGGCAAAGCGGCGCAAGCCGGCAGGCGCAATTTAATCCAAACGACACCGAAGTCAACCCCGATGGGGCCTGCTCCATCCCCAGCAATTTTTATATGCTAACAAAAAGTGAGGCAAAAAAGCGCGGCTGGGGAGCCTTGCATGCCGATAGCTACCACGGTACTTTGCAACAGCTAGAAATCATTCTAAATGAGCAATACAGCAAGCCCGGCAGAAGTGAGGAAAATGGGAATCACATGCTGGCTGAAATTGGCATGCTGCTGCATTTAGGCAGCAGCGCCGAAACGGACACCAAGAATGGCAAACCCAATTACTCAAAAGCTGCGGCCAAAGCTTGTAAAGCATGGGGGCAAACGCCTGAGCCGCTTAATAAGGCAGAAATTGACAATCTAGATAATTATTACTACCCAGTTTGGGCGCATGGCTACAACTGGCTGCAAAGCTGCGAAGAATCAGCCAAAAGCTTACTGAGTAAGATTGATGAAGTACTCGCATATTATGAAAAAAGCCCTTACTTTCATTGCGATGGCAAGGTCATCTTAATCAGCCATTCGCTCGGTGGTTTTGTCACCCGCCGTGCCGCCCAGATGTCAGACGCTAACATCCTTGGCATTGTGCACGGCGTGCAGCCGGTGGCCGGTGCACCCGTGGTATATCGGCGCTTTAGGGCCGGAACTGAAGTCGATAGTTTTTATGATTTAGCAGGAGCGGGAGCCGCAGCCGTCATTGGCTGGAGTGCCGCCGATATCACCCCCGCCCTCTCTTGCGCACCTGGCCCATTAGAGCTGCTCCCGACCAAGCACTACCCAGCGGGCTGGCTGAAATTTGTACAAACATCGGGAGGGGAAGAAAAACAATTGCTCGAGCCATTGCCAAAATCAGACCCTTACGAAGAAATTTATGGCAAAACTACAGACGATTGCTGGTGGGGCATGGTTGATTCAAGCTTAATTGATCCTATGAAAAAATATACGCAATCAGAGCCATTGGAAGCTTATAAAGATGCACTCAAAGTTGCTAAAAAATTTCACGATAATGTCGGCCTCTATGCTCACCCTAAAACATATGGTTATTATGGCATCGATGATAAAAAATATTTTACTTTTGGCAGTATTTGCTGGCAAACCAATGACAAACTCATTGGAGGCTCTGAAGCGGCTTTATTTTCATCTAAAGATCAATGGCGCAATACCACCGGAAAATCAAAAGTATCGTTTGGAGAGAATCAAGTTACAAGCTTTAAACTGGCTAATGACAAAGATTTGGCGGGCGATGGCACGGTGCCACTCCATTCCGGTGCCGCATTAGAAAAGCTCAGCCCCACGCCACTGAATGTATTTAAATTGAGTGGTTTTGATCATCAAATGAGTTATGCAAATAAATATGCCCTGCAATCCACAATTTACAGCATTGCAAAACTCATCCAACTTGCCGAGCCAGCCAAGCCATGAGAATGAATAAAATTGCTATTTTTGCCACCCTATTGGGTTTCAATACCTATACCTATGCTGTGGAGCCAACAATGTTTGAAAATACAAAAACCTATTGCTTTGGCCGTTATTTGGTTGACGTTCCTGTTGCTGCTGAATTAAAAAACGAGGGAAATCACTTCATTACAGATAAAGAAATATCTATAAAAAAAATACTTTCTTTTGATTTAAATAAAAATATTTCATCTAGAGAAAAAGAATTAAAAGAGCAAAAAGACACTGAGGAATATAGGCTTATCGATTCTAAATCTTTAGATGGAAATAATGAAAAAATAATAGTTTCTTCCGCAACTCGTTTCGGCAGTACTGCCTATGGTATTGATACTTTTAAAATGCTGGGCATGGGGTATGCGGCAACAACATCTGTTCGATCATTAGGAGCCAAACATTATCAAAGCATTCTAGCTGACTATGAAGATTATTTAAAAAAAATCAGATATCGTCAGCCGAAAGAAATACCAAACGAACCTGGATTTTGTATTAGTAATGGGTTTGTTGCAAACAAGGGGAAAACTAGCCAAGCAGAAGGGGCCAACCTATATTTTGTTTTAAAAAATAATCCATACGTTAAAATACGAATTTTTAGCCATGTTTATTTTAAGCAAGAACAAACTTTATTAGAAAGAATTGACTCATCAGGTGTTATGAAAAAATTTCTAAGTAAAGTAAAATATAACAAGCAAGGGAAACGTATAATTAATGGCCTAAATGGCGAAGAAGCCCTTACTACCTTTCCATCTGATGATGAAACAGGGATTGCGCATGTTTTTACTTGGGAAACACTAGGGGAAATAGGTAATCCTTTATTACCCTCTATTAATTTAGAAATTAAAACAGGTGATTCTGGTGGCAGCGGTACGTTTCCTTCAACACTCACCCAGCAAGAAACCATGGCCCTTTACGAAACCATCGTAAAATCTATCCGAATTCGACCAACGCAATAAAGAATACACTTTGCCGCTATATGCGTAATGCATGGCTACATTATTTAATGTAGCCTATTTCCAACCAACAATAAGTTAAACCATAATGCATAGGAAAAAAATTCAACTCATTACCCTATTCCTAGCTTGCAATAGCTATGCAGCTACAGTGGAGCCTGTGATGTTTGAAAACACAAAAACCTATTGTTTTGGTCGCTACCTAGTCGACGTTCCTTATGTAGCTGAGCTTAAAGGCTTTGGGAACAAGTATCTTTCCACCGCCATTGAATCTGGAACAGGAAGAGATTTATTTAAAAAAATAATTAAAGAAAAGATAGATGCTTTAAAAAATGAAAACACAAAAAGAGGGTTTAAATACGTAAATGAAGAGTTTGCTGGAGATGATGAGAAACGCATATTAATTTCAAAAGCTGATTTATATGGCGATGTAGCATATGGGATCGATACTTTTAAAATTAACCCAAAAAATAAAGCCGGTGGTTCAATATATTTTTATACAGCTGGCCAAGGCTATGATGATAAACGAATAAATGAAATAATTGATAAATATAAAAAATTACTAAATCAAACACGTTACCGTACTGAAAAAGAAATACCAAAAGAGCCTGGATTTTGTTTTGAAAATGGTTTTGTCGCCAACGATGGTAAAACCAGCCAACCAGAAGAGGCTAACCTATATTTTGTTTTGAAAAATAATCCATACGTTAAAATACGAATTTTTAGTCATGTATATTTTAATAAAGAACAAACTTTATTAGAAAGAATTGACTCATCAGGTGTTATGAAAAAATTTCTAAGTAAAGTAAAATATAACAAGCAAGGGAAACGTATAATTAATGGCCTAAATGGCGAAGAAGCCCTTACTACCTTTCCATCTGATGATGAAACAGGGATTGCGCATGTTTTTACTTGGGAAACATTGGGCGAAATAGGTAATCCATTATTTCCCTCTATTAATTTAGAAATTAAAACAGGTGATTCTGGCGGCAGCGGTACATTTCCCTCAACCCTCTCCCAGCAAGAAGCTATGGCCCTTTACGAAACCATCGTAAAATCCATCCGAATTCGCCCAACGCAATAAAGAATACACTTTGCCGCTATATGCGTAATGCATGGCTACATTATTTAATGTAGCCTATTTCCAACCAACAATAAGTTAAACCATAATGCATAGGAAAAAACTTCAATTCATTACCCTATTCCTAGCTTGCAATGGCTATGCAGCTACAGTGGAGCCTGTAATGTTTGAAAACACAAAAACCTATTGTTTTGGTCGCTACCTAGTCGACGTTCCTTATGTAGCTGAGCTTAAAGGCTTTGGGAACAAGTATCTTTCCACCGCCATTGAATCTGGAACAGGAAGAGATTTATTTAAAAAAATAATTAAAGAAAAGATAGATGCTTTAAAAAATGAAAACACCAAAAGAGGGTTTAAATATGTACATGAAGAGTTTGCTGGAGATGATGAGAAACGCATATTAGTCTCACAAGCTGAATTGTACGGTGACGTAATTTATGGAATTGATACATTTAAAATAAACCCTATCGACAAAATAGGCGGGGCAATATACTTTTATACGACAGGAAAAGGCTATGCGTGACAAACGCATCAATGAAATAATTGACCAATACAAAACATTAATAAACCAAACGCGTTACCGTGCTGAAAAAGAAATACCAAAAGAACCTGGCTTTTGTTTTGAAAATGGTTTTGTCGCCAATGATGGGAAAATCAGTCAAGCAGAAGAGGCTAGTCTATATTTTGTTTTAAAAAACAATCCATACGTTAAAATACGAATTTCCAGCGATGTTTATTTCAAGCAACATAAGCCTCTATTAGAAAGAACCGATGAAACCGGCATTAGAATTAAGTTTGCAAGTAAAATAAAAACTTTTAAACGAGGTAATAGAGAAGTAAGTACATTAAAAGGGGAAGAAATCCTAGATCGATTCCCTTCAGATGATGAAGCAGGCGTAGCACACTCTTTTGTGTGGGAAACATTAGGAGAAGTGGGCAATCCACTAAAGGCAAGTATTCATTTAGAAGTTAACACAGGAGAAGGGGGAGGAGGGCAACTTTTCCCTTCTACTCTAACGGACCAAGAGGTCATGGCCCTTTACGAAACCATCGTAAAATCCATCCGAATTCGCCCAACGCAATAAAAGGGGCAAGCGGGATAGGCTCTGTTTATGGCTGGTTTGCCGCTGTGATGCTGCCCCAGCCTTGGTCAACCTCCTGCTGGGTATAGGCTTAGCGTTCACTGGCGGAAAACGTTTATTTTTCGCCAGTGGTGTTGAGTGATTTGCGGCGGTTTATTACATATTCGTAGCCGCTAGCCCACCAAAGCACAGATACTTTATTTCCATAAAGTCTTCCAGTCCGTATTTGGAGCCTTCGCGGCCGAGGCCGGATTCTTTGATTCCGCCGAAGGGGGCGACTTCTGTTGAAATCATGCCTTCGTTAATGCCCACCATGCCCGCTTCGATTGCTTCTGCCACGCGCCAGATTCGGCCAATGTCGCGGCTGTAAAAATAGGCGGCTAAGCCGGAATCGGTGGCGTTTGCGAGGCGGATGGCTTCTGCTTCATTGCTAAAACGAAACAATGCGGCCAGTGGGCCAAAGGTTTCTTCTTGAGCAACCAGCATATTTTCGCTGACTTCGCTTAGTACGGTGGGCTGGTAGAAATTACCCCCCAGCGCGTGCGGCGCACCGCCTGTGAGTAGCTTTGCGCCTTGGCTGAGTGCATCGGCCACATGTTCGGCAACTTTGGCTAAGGCTTTGTGATTAATCAATGGGCCTTGCTGCACCCCTGGGCTGGTGGCGGCACCCACCTGCAGCTGGCGCACTGCTGCGGTTAGTTTGCTGGCAAAGGCGTCGTAGATACTATCTTGCACTAGCAGGCGGTTGGTGCAGACGCAGGTCTGGCCGGTGTTACGGAATTTGGAAGCCAGTGCGCCCTGTACTGCGGCATCTAGATCGGCGTCGTCAAATACGATAAAGGGGGCGTTGCCCCCCAGCTCCAGCCCCAGCTTTTTGACTGTGCTGGCACATTGCTGCATCAGTAGTTTGCCGATATGGGTGGAGCCGGTGAACGACAGCTTGCGCACCGCTGGGTGGTGGCTTAGCTCGGCACCGATTTCAGCGGCGCGGTTGCTGGTCACAATATTGAGCACGCCTCGGGGCACGCCAGCCCTTTCGGCCAAGACGGCCAGCGCCAGCGCTGACAAGGGTGTTTCGGAGGCGGGTTTTACCACCACGGTGCAGCCTGCTGCCAGTGCTGGGCCCACTTTGCGGGTGATCATGGCGTGAGGGAAATTCCACGGTGTGATGGCGGCCACTACGCCCACGGGCTGCCTAATGGTGATCAGACGACGGTCGCTAAACGGGCTGGGAATCACATCGCCGTAAGCGCGTTTGGCCTCTTCGGCAAACCATTCGATAAAGCTGGCACCATAGGCGATCTCACTCAGGCTTTCTGCCAGCGGCTTGCCCTGCTCCATGCTTAGAATCAGCGCTAGGTCTTGCTGATGCAGCAAAATCAGATCGAACCAGCGACGTAGAATCTGCGAGCGGGCTTTGGCTGTTTGTGCGCGCCAAGCGGGTAATGCGGCTTCGGCGGCTTCGATGGCACGGCGGGTTCCGGCGATGCCGATTGCGGCTACGCTTGCGATAGTCTCGCCGCTGGCAGGGTTGTTAACGGTAAAGACGGCATTGTTTTCGCCATTTATCCAGTCGCCATTAATATAGGCTTGGGTCTGAAGCAGTAAGGGATCGTTTAGTATCATTTTATATGCTCACGATTGGTAGGAGGGCAGCAGCAGGCAGCAGTACGCACCGCTGGTGATTAGCGGGTGTGCTAGGCTTTTTGTTGTCAGTCTTTTTTGAAACGCTGATGTACGTTGTTCTGCTTGTAGCTGAGCTTGGCGTCCAGCTCGCTTAGCTCGAAGCTCAGCGCCAGATAGCGCGTGTCAGACAGTGGTTGAAAGTGCGCTCGGATAATCTGGAACAGCCCCTCTGCGGTGCGCTCGCGCTCGTCAAAAGTGCGGCCATGGCCGATCTTTAGCGTCATATGCACAAAGGCGTAGTCTGCTTCAGCATCGGCCATGCGCCAAGTATCTAGCCAGATGGCACGGCTGCGAATGCCAGCCAGCGGGTATAAGCCGGTGCCCGCCAGAAAGGCATGGACTTGGCTGAAAAGAGCCGGCAGCTTGGCTTGTTCGCGGATGTTGTCGGTGCATTCAACAATAAAGTGGGGCATGGCTGGCTCCAAGCTGGCCGCAAGCGGCTGTGATTAAACAGGGAAAACGGCATTGATCTGGCCGGTGCCGGAGCTGCCGAAATAAGGCGTGACGATTTCGGCTTTGCCGGTGTATTGGTCCCAGCCTAGTGCGCCCAGCAGCATGGCGGTGTCGTGCATAAAGCCTTCGCCATGACACTTTTCGGCGTATTCCGGCAGCATGGCGCAGAAGGTTTTCCAGTCGCCGCGTTGCCACATCTCCACGACTTGGTGATCCGTGGTTTCTAGAAACGGGCTCCATACTCGGTGCAAAAACTGCTCGGATACGCCGTTCTGCGCAAAGCGGTGCGATAGCGAGCCGCTAGCAAAAATAGCCACTGTGCCATCGTATTGTTCCTCAATGGCTTGGCGAAAAGCCGCACCCAGTGTGGCGCTGTCTTGCAGATTATGTACGGTGCAGAGCGCAGAAACAGAGATCACCTTAAACTGCTGGTCTGGATTCATAAAGCGCATCGGCACCAGCGTGCCGTACTCTAGCGCCAGCGTGGTGGCATCATGGGCGCGGGTATGTACACCGGCGGCCGTGGCTGCTGCAGCCAGTAGGCTGCCTAGTTCTGGGTTGCCGCTATATTCATAAGGCATGTTTTTGATAAAGTGCGGCAGCTCATTACTGGTATACACGCCCTTAAAATGCGGGGCAGAGTTGATGTGGTAGCCAGAATTCACCAGCCAGTGGGTGTCGAATACCACGATGGTGTCCACTCCCAGCTCGCGGCAGCGGCGGCCGATTTCTTTATGCCCATCAATAGCGGCCTGACGGCAGCCCTGATGCGGGCCAGGTAGTTCCGATAAATACATAGACGGCACATGCGTGATCTTGGCCGCCAGAGCTAGTTTGCCCATGCTGGTTTCCTTTGCCCTGCGGGCGGTGGTGCTGGCTAGCCAGCTTGTTATTCACAAATCTGCCGTGCTGCTGTTTAGAGCCCCCAGCGTGGAATGTGATGACTGCCTAGCGAAATGCACACATTTTTGATTTCGGTGAAAACTTCAAAGCTGTAGGCACCGCCTTCACGGCCGGTGCCAGAGGCTTTGACGCCGCCAAAGGGTTGGCGCAGGTCGCGTACGTTCTGGCTATTAATAAAGACCATGCCTGCTTCGATGCTGCGGGCCAGGCGGTGTGCTTTGCCGATGTCTTGAGTCCAGATATAAGAAGCCAATCCGTATTCCACATCATTGGCTAGACGCAGTGCTTCGGCTTCGTCTTTAAACTTCATCAGGCATACCACGGGGCCGAAGATTTCTTCTTGTGCGATACGCATGCGGTTATCGACATCGGCAAACACTGTGGGGCGAATAAAATGGCCTTTAGCCAGATGCGCAGGCAGCCCGGCTGGGCGCTCTAGCCCGCCAGCCAGCAGGCTAGCGCCTTCTTCCATGCCGATGCGGATATAGCCGGTGACTTTGTCGTAGTGTGCTTGGGTGATCATCGAGCCGACCTGAGTTTGAGTGTCCTGTGGGTCTCCTACGATCAGTTTTTTGGCGCGGGCGGCAAATTCGGCGACAAATGCGTCATAGACGCCTTCTTGAATAAAGATGCGGCTGCCTGCGGTGCAGCGCTCGCCGTTAAGCGAAAAAATAGTAAACAGCGCGGCGTCTAGTGCGCGTTCTAGATCGGCATCATTAAAAATCAGTACTGGCGACTTGCCGCCCAGCTCCATCGAATATTTTTTGATCCCGCCCGTTTGCATAATCTTGCGGCCCGTGGCGGTGCCGCCGGTAAATGAAACGGCCCGCACGTCTGGGTGGCGTACCAGTGCATCCCCTGCGTTGGCACCGTAACCCTGTACTACGTTGAACACGCCTTCTGGAATACCGGCTTCCATTGCTAAACGCCCTAGCTCGTTAGCCGTGAGCGGGGATAGCTCGGACATTTTTAGCACGGCGGTATTGCCCAGTGCTAGGCAGGGAGCGGTTTTCCATGTGGCGGTCATAAACGGCACATTCCACGGCGAAACCAGCCCGCATACGCCTACCGGCTGATACAGCGTGTAATTAAGCATCTGGTCATCCACCGGATAGCTATGGCCATCCATACGGGTGCAGACTTCGGCAAAGAAATCAAAATTGTGCGAGGCGCGGGGAATCAGCACATTGCTGGTCTGGTGAATGGGCAGGCCGGTGTCCTGTGTTTCTAGCTTGGCCAGTTCAGGCACGTTTTGATCGATCAGCTCGCCAAGGCGTCGCATCAGGCGGGCACGCTCTTTGGCCGGTGTCGCGGCCCATTTCGGAAAAGCCGCCTTAGCAGCGGTAACGGCGGCGTTGACTTCCTCGGCACCACCGCTGGCAACTTCACCGATGGCATCCCCAGTGGCGGGGTTGTAGTTGGTGAATGTTTCTTTGCTTTCGACCTCGCGGCCATTGATCCAGTGCTTAATCATGCTTGCTCCTTAGTATTGGCGTGCTTAGCGCCGCGCGGCTTCGTACTGGGCTTCGCTCACGATGTGGTTGACTAGTCGACCAACGCCTTCAATTTCTGTGATGACCTCATCACCCGGCACCACGTTGGCTAGGCCTTCCGGTGTGCCGGTGGCGATCATGTCTCCCGGCATAAGGGTCATAAAGCCGCTGAGATACTCAATTAAAAAGGGAATATCAAACACCATATCGCGGGTATTGCCCTGCTGTTTCAGCTCGCCATTGACCCAAGTGCTAAGGGTAAGGTTGGCTGGATCGGCCACATCGGCTTTATCTACCCACCAAGGGCCGACTGGGGTGAGCGTGTCGCGGTTTTTAACGCGCAGATTTGGGCGATAGTAGTTTTCCAGAAAATCACGCACGGCGTAGTCGTTGCACACGCTGTAGCCAGCCACATAATCCATGGCCTGCTCGCGCTGGATGTTTTTTGCACGTTTGCCGATGATCACCAGCAGCTCACACTCGTAATGCATGTAGTGAATATTGTCTGGCCGCACCGATACCTTGTTGTGGCCGGTGAGCGTAGCGGGTGATTTAAGGAAAACCAGCGGCTCGGCGGGGGGGCTAAAGGCCAGCTCGGCGGCGTGGTCAGCGTAGTTTAGGCCCAGCGCAAAGATGGTGCCCTGTGTTGGCGGCAGCCACTCTACCGCCGCCGCAGCCAGGATCTGGCCATTGCTGAGGGTGACGGAGTGATCGTCGTTAACCAGCACGGCGTGGATCTGCTCTTGATAAAGAATGCGGGCGTGCTTCATTGGGCTGGCTCCTCTGCCATGACGGTGTTTTCCAGAGTGCCTATGCCATCAATACGGACGCTGACCACATCGCCAATTTGCAGATTGACGCTGCGTAGTGGCGTGCCAGCAATCAGCAGATCGCCTGCTTCTAGCGTCATAAATTGGGATAACTCGCTGATGAGCTCGGCCACGTTGCGAATCAGGTCTGCGGTGTGGCTGGTTTCACGCAACTCGCCATTCACACGGGTTTCTATGCACAGATTCGCTGGGTTGATGCCGGTGGCGGGCACGATCCACGGGCCGATGGGGCAAAAGCCGTCACGGCATTTAGCCTTGATCGCTGGGCGGTAAAAGCTGACTTCCGGCAGGCTCACCTCGTTAACCACGGTGTAGCCCTCGATATAGTCCAGTGCGCTGGCCACGCTCACCTTACGTGTGGGCCTGCCGATAACCACACCTAGCGCGCCACCCGCCTGAATGCAGGCTGCGCCATTGGGGAAGGGAATCGCTGCGCCGTGCCCAATATGCGTGTTGCTGGTTTTAATAAACAGCACGGGGGCCACGGGGGCCGCCTTATAGGGCTCATTGATAAATGCTGTGGCTAGGCTGTTGGTAAGAGAGCGGTGATTGAGGGCCACGCCGTAAACCGTGCCAGATATCGGTGGCAGCCAGTGTGGCGGCCCTGTTAGCACTTTGCCATGGTCTGTTTGCAGGCTGCCATCTGCCTGTAGCGTAACGCCACAGGCCATATTGTTAAGCAGTATTTGGCCTCGAGTCATTTTGCTTCCTTTGAGTGCGGCACCTTCAGGCTTATCTGCCTTGGGCAGTTGCAATTTTTACTTAACATGTTAACTTTATAGGGCGGCGCATACTGCTTTGTCAACTACCTTATTTTGTTTTCTTACTTGGCAGCTGAGTAGATACTGCTGAAATGGCTTATTGCTTAGCGCTTGTTTTTAAAGCTTATTTGATTGTGCTGCCCCAAATGGCATAAGCAAAAAGCCGCAGTGTGGCTGCTTCGTTTTTCTGCAAAGCTTATGTAGGCTGTGCTTGTTGAACGGGCGTTCAGCCCATCCCTCATCTGTAGGATGGCGCGGGCGGGTTGGGTAACACAGACTGTATGAATGTTGCATGTGATCAAACATCAGCAAGGCCGCAAAGCCGTGTGCTCAAAGGAGTTCCATCATGACTGAACCCTGTGTTCGTCCACCGGCCAGCATGGCTGTGTTTGCGGCGGTGCTGCTAGAGATTTACCGGCTGGCGCGTGAAGAATCGCTGCTAGGCTTTCATCAGGCGGTGATGGAGTGTTTGCTGCCGTTGTTGCCATTTGATAAAGCGTGGTGGGGGCGTTCGGCACAGGGCGATGCCGGGCCGCAAGAGCACAGCTCCTACCTATTTGGTCTGCCGGAAAGCTATGTGGCCGATTGGAAATCCATCAGCCATGAAGATATTACGGTGGCACGGGCACATGCCAAGCCAGGTGTGGCCGTGGTGGTGGACATGCAGCACAAAGAATCCCCAGCGGGTTTGCGCTGGCTAGGCGCCCGTTATGATATTGCCGAGCTGCTGTGTGTGATTAGCTCAGACCGTCTTACACTGCTGAGCGATCATTTGGAGCTGTATCGTAGCCTAGGCGCTGCGCCCTTCAGTACAGACGAACGTGAGTTGTTGTCCTGCCTAATGCCGCATCTAGTTTCGGCGGTATCGCTGAATCAAATCCGCAGTTTGCAGGCGCTGCGGATGTCGCTGGAAGGTGCAGAGCAGCGGCTTGCACTGGCACTGGCGGTGTGCGACGGGCAAGGCGTGCTGCAAAGTGCCGAGCCGGCTTTTGCGGAGCTATTACTGGCCGAATGGCCGGATTGGTTCGGCCCGCGCCTGCCGATGGGGGTGCAACCACAGGGCTACAATGGCCGCCGCTTATATATTGATGCGCGGCAGGTCAATGACCTTTATCTGCTGACCGCCCGCCAGCGCAGCGTTATGGAGCAGCTTTCTGTGCGCGAAAGTGACGTGGCAAGGTTATTTGGCCAAGGCCGCACTTATAAAGAAATTGCACGGCTGCTGGGAATGTCACCCCATACCGTGCGCCACCATATTCGCTCTATTTATACCAAGCTGGGCATCCATGGTAAGGCGGGCATTGCCCTTCTTTTGCATCAGCTCCCCCCAGCCATACAGAACTAACCGATTCGTTTTTTTTGCTCGCGGTGTTTTTGCAAGCGCAGCAGGGCTGACTGCGGCCGTTTTTTGTAAGGAGTCTGTGATGAGTAAGCGTACTGCGTTTTTCTTTGATGAACTGTGTTTGTGGCACAGCACGGGGCTGCATGCCTTAACCCTGCCTGTGGGCGGCTGGGTGCAGCCACCAGCAGGCGTTGGCCATGCTGAATCGGCTGAAACCAAACGGCGGCTGAAAAGCTTGCTGGATGTATCCGGCCTGAGCGCTCAGCTATGGCAACGTAGCGCAGCGCCAGCCAGTGAACAGGCGCTACTACGGGTGCATACCCCTGCGTATCTAGCGCGTTTTAAGGCTTTGAGCGATGCAGGCGGCGGCGAGCTGGGTGACCATGCGCCAATTGGCCCTGGTAGTTACAACATTGCCTGTCTTTCTGCGGGGCTGGCCCTTGCCGCAGTTGATGCCGTGATGGCCGGTGAAGTGGATAAAGCTTATGCGCTGTCCCGCCCACCTGGCCACCATTGCCTGCCGGATCAGGCGATAGGGTTTTGCTGTTTAGCAAATATCGCCATTGCGGTGGAAGCGGCCAAGGCCCGCTATGGCCTGAAGCGGGTGGCTATTCTGGATTGGGACGTGCATCACGGCAACGGCACGCAAGCAATTTATTACGACTGCCCAGACGTGCTGACCATTTCATTACATCAGGAGGGGTGTTTTCCGCCAGGCTACAGCGGTGCAACAGACCATGGTAGTGGCGCGGGCGAAGGGGCAAATATCAATGTGCCGCTGCTACCTGGCGGTGGCCACGATGCTTACCGCTATGCGATGGAAAGGCTGGTGGTCCCAGCGTTAGATCGTTTTAAACCACAGCTTATCGTGGTGGCCTGCGGCTACGATGCCAACGCGGTGGACCCGCTGGCGCGCATGTTGGCGCATAGCGAAACGTTTCGACTGATGACCAAGCTGAGCGCCGAGGTAGCAGAGCGCCATGCGGATGGCAGGCTGGTGTTGGTGCATGAGGGCGGTTATTCCGATGCCTATGTACCGTTCTGCGGGCTGGCCGTGTTGGAAGAATTGTCGGGCATCCGCACCGAGGTGATCGATCCACTGCTTGATTTTGTTGAGCTGCAGCAGCCTTGTGCCGCCCTGCAGGTGCTGCAGCGGCAATTACTAGACGAAATGGCCGTGGCTTGCGGGCTGTAATCGGCAAGCCATTGAAGCGATAGGCAGGCTGCTGCCGAACGCTTTAATTATGGGTATCCGCCGCATGCTGATGCTGCGGCTTTGATAATCTAAAGGAGTGAACGATGTCTTACGATAAAGCCCGCTTTTGGCATCCTATGCTGCACCCGAATGAAATGCAGCGCCGTGAGCCGATCCGCATCGTGCGTGGTGACGGTTGTTATGTGTACGACGACAAAGGACACAAACTGGTGGATGGCGTGGCCGGTTTGTGGAATGTGAACGTGGGCCACAACCGCAGTGAAATCAAGCAAGCCATTATGCAGCAGCTAGATGAGCTGGAATACTTCCAACTATTTGACGGCATCAGCCACCCGCGTGCCGAAGAATTGTCCACCATGATCATTGATATGCTGCAGCCAGAGGATATGGCCCGTGTGGCCTTTAGCAGTGGTGGCTCGGATGCGGTAGAAACCGCGCTAAAACTAGCCCGACAGTACTGGCGGGTAAAAGGGCAGCCGGATCGTAACAAGTTTATTTCGTTAAAGCAGGGCTACCACGGCACGCATTTTGGTGGGGCTTCGGTGAACGGCAACACTGTGTTCCGGCGTAATTACGAGCCGCTACTACCGGGCTGCTTTCATGTGGAAACCCCGTGGACTTACCGTAATCCGTTTACAGAGGACCCAGAAGCACTGGCGCAGATTTGCGCCCAGATGCTAGAGCGGGAAATTCAGTTTCAGAGCCCAGACACAGTGGCGGCCTTTATTGCCGAACCAATACAAGGGGCGGGCGGGGTGATTGTGCCACCCGCCAGCTACTGGCCGCTGATCCGAGAGGTCTGCGATAAATATGGCGTGCTGCTGATTGCAGATGAGATCGTCACCGGTTTTGGCCGTTCTGGTGCCATGTTTGGCTGCCGCCTATGGGGCGTAGCACCGGACATTATGTGCTTAGCCAAGGGTATTTCTTCGGGTTATATCCCGCTGGGGGCTACCGTGGTCAACCAGCGGGTGGCCGATGCCTTTGCGGCGAACGCTGATTTTGGCGGAGCTATCATGCATGGCTATACCTACTCTGGCCATCCGGTGGCGTGTGCTGCAGCGATGGCTAATCTCAAAATTGTGCAGGAAGAAAACTTACCGGCCAATGCCGCCATTCAAGGCGAATATCTGCTGTCTAGGCTGAAACCATTTGCTGACAAATACGCTGCCGTTGGTGAGGTGCGTGGTAAGGGGTTGATGGTGGCGCTGGATCTGGTAGTAGACAAACACAGCCGTGAGCCAATAGACCCTACGGGAGGCTATGCCAACCGAGTAGCACAAATCGCAAGAGAACACGGTGTGTTGGTGCGCCCAGTAGGAACAAAAATCATCCTGTCGCCGCCGTTGGTCATCCAGTCGTCGCAGCTAGATATGATTGTTGCGGCACTGGATGCCGGTTTTGCGGGGGCTGGTTTAGTGACTTAACCATGAGACTGAGGCGGGTATTTTACCTGTGCCGTTTTTGGTCTTTGTGTGTGAGAGGCTGGCGGTGCAGGGCCATAATCAGACAGTGAGCGTCGCTTACATAGAAAGGTAAGGGGTCACAATCAATGACAATTCAGCATAAGCTTAGCCACTACCTTGCTCAGGGTGAGGTGGGGTTTTCCGTGGCGCTGGCCAGCTCAGTGGGGGTAATAATGGCCAGCCCAGTGATTCTTACTGCGACCAGCGGTTTTGGTATGGGGGGGAGTACTTTTGCATTAGCAATGGTGATTGCTTGGATTATGATGCAAGCGCAAGCGACAACCTTTTCTGAGCTGGCCTCTATGCTCCCGACTTCAGGGGCTGTTTACGATTACATTTCCTGTGGTATGGGGCGTTTTTTTGCGATTACTGGGACGATCTCTGCCTATTTGCTGGTACATGTGTTTGCTGGTACCGCCGAGACGATTTTGTCTGGAGTGATGGCGCTGGTGAACTTTGAACACCTTAATACCATGATGGAAAGCAGTGGTCATTCTTGGTTGATTGGGGTGGGGCTAGTAATATTATTTGGAGTATTCAATGCTCTGGGGATTGCCGTATTTGGCAAGATTGAAATTATTCTTACCTTTGTCATGTGGGTCACCCTGACTGTATTTGCTGTGATTGGATTGCTAAAAGCGCCTGCTGTTCCGCTGGAAGGGTGGTTTGGCACACCATTGAATCTGACTGATCCATCAGGGATGCTGAGTCTGATTGGTATGGCTATGTATATGTTTGTGGGGTTTGAATTGGTAACCCCTTTGGCTCCAGAGCTGAAAAACTCTGGTCGCAATATTCCTTTGGCTACTAAGTTGGGCCTTACTGCTGTGGCTGTCACCATGTTTCTTTATGGTGCGGCAATGGTGCATCAGGTGGCCAATACCTTGGTGGACCCGACTAATGCAGCAGGCCCACGTCTTCTGGATACGCCCATGGCCATACCGGCGTTTGCCGGTCAGGTTATGGGGCCGATGGGTAAAATTTGGTTGGGTATCGGTCTGTTGTTTGCTGGTGCTGCCACTATTAATACCTTGATTGCAGCACTGCCCCGCATCTTATATGGGATGGCGCTGGATGGCGCATTACCCAAGGTGTTTACTTACCTGCACCCACGCTTTAAGACTCCGCTGGCAGGTATTCTGACCGCTGTAATCGTGCCATGTATACATGCTTGGTACATTCAGGGTGATCTGAATCGTATTTTGCCACTGGTGCTGGCCGCGGTGTGTGCTTGGGGAGTGGCCTATCTGCTAGTGAATATTTCGGTCGTAATGTTGCGTATACGCCGTCCGGATTTCCCTAGGGCTTACTGCTCGCCGTGGTTTCCTCTGCCACAAATTATTTCCAGTGCTGGGATTCTTATCGCCATCTGTTTTATCACCCCGCCGGGGATGAATCCTCGTGATATTTATATGCCGTTTGGATTGATGTTGGGTCTGACTGGGTTGTATGCGCTGGTATGGACGATTTTTGTTCAAAAAGTACATCCATTTCGCCCTGTTGAAATAGAAGTTGTGCTGGAAAAAGAGTTCGGTAAAGCATCCGCCTGTATCTCTATTCTTGATAAAGAGCTTAAGTATGTTGCTCCGCTGGTTTAAGTGGCTACGTCGTAATCGCTTACCGGCGGCTTATCGTCCTGGTGTCACACTGCTGCGGTTAAGGCAGGATTTATCGGTGGATTGCCAGTTGATTGGTCAGAGCACTTTAGCTTGCGTCATGAGCGATGGGCTGGCGTTTTTGGTGCGGGAGCATACAGAGTCGCTGTTTTTGTCGCATATCGTCAGCTGTGAATTTTGCATGCCTGTTCCACTAATGCCAGATGTCATTAAGACGGGGCGTATTGTTATTCGTCATACCGGTAATCTGCGCCGTTTGGGCACGGTTTGTTTGGTTGTAGGGCGTGATGATGGCAGTTTGGCGGCGATTGCCAGCCAGTTGCAGAACGATAGGGCGCTACAGGCGGCGTTGTTATCTTTGGATTTTCGCCGCTGTGAACTGCGGTATGAGGACGAGGGCTGGCAGTTCTGTATTGAGCACTATGGAGCCAGCGAGGTGGTCAGTCGCATGCCACCGCTACGGCGCTATATCCGATTGATTACGGAGCAACGCCAGGTTTTATTGCAGTCTTTACGAGCCTGCCATGCTTTATTTATAAGGTGATTTAGTTGGGGCAGCCACAAACCTTTTTGACAATGGCTCCACACCGCTTGCGCATCCAAGGCAGACTATTTCCATCTTCAGCAGGCAAGCATGCTGGCCTAAACCAAAACGATTAGATATGGCGAATCTGCACCATCAACTAAAATAGTTTCTTGGAGCAATCACTCCAGAACCGCCCCGTGCCCCAGACTTATCGTTAATGCATGTGGTGTCGGACGCCCATCGAGGTGATCACTACCAGTAATCCCACGGGGAGGATGCACAATAATGTGCGGACAAGCATCGTGATCTGCTGGATACAAATGCTTGTCAGATTTGCAGGGGTCTAAGCAGGCATCTGTTTAGTCCGCTGGCTGCGGGTCTGGGATTTGCTCTAGCTCGGTGAGTAGGGTGAGTAGTTGCTCAAGCTTATCTGCGCCAAAATGCTGCTCGATTTGCTCGTAATAGCGTGCTGAAACGGGCAGGATCTGGCGAGTTAGCTCACTGCCTTTTGCCGAAAGCGAAATAATCAGGCGGCGCGTATCCACCGTATCTTTGCTGCGGTGGATTAGCCCAGTTTTTTCCATACGGACCAGAATGCCGGTCAGGCTGGGGGGGAGGATACAGGCCAGTCCAGCAATAACGCCCGCTTCCATATCGCCACGATCATCAAGCAGTCGCATAATGCGCCATTGTTGTTCGGTCAGATTAAAGCTGTTTAGCATCGGCCTGAAATAGGACATCACTGCCTCACGGGCACTCAGCAGGTGCTGTGGCAAACGGTGCTGATGCAGGGATGTCTGTTGGCTCATGCGTTTGGACTATGTTGGTTAAAAATATACTTAATATAATAACATTTATATTTTGCTAACAACTATGACGGCGCTACTGCTGTTTATTTATTAAATGTTATGCCGATATCCCTCTTCAATCCCCTGGCCCCATCTGTTGGCTGTGACATTTTCACTAAGCCTTTGATTTAAAAGTTCGGCTTAGATCAAAAGTGGGGCAGTTGATTAAGCGTAGGATTCAAGTTGTCAGTGCCTATCTTGGGTGAGCTTATGCAATCATCCTCCACAAAGTGCTTTTCTTTATTAGAGTTCATTGCTAAAGCATTACTAAGTGCCTACATGCTCGACACTTATTTTTTAATGACTGCGTCATTAACGAGCGGTGTATTGATTTATCATATGCGCGTATATGCAAAATAGATAAAATCTGTGGTTATCTATCCTCCAAATTTATCTAGGTAGATTATCTATCTGGATAAATTTTTTGTAAGCATTGTGGTTTTTTCAGTAATGAAAAAAAATAAAAAGTCAGAGGTGAGCTTTATCACCTGTGCTAGGGTTGTTCTGTCTATAAGCATTATGTAATATAGAGCAAATCATGCAGTAAGTTAAAAACACAGGTAAACTGCACCGATAAAGAAATAATAAAAGTGTCATGAAGTAGGCTTCTTGGTAGGAAGTTTGCAATACAACTGATGTATCTTCATAAATTATAAGATGATAAAGAAAGCAAGGATGCTAGTAATGTGGTTTCGTGCCTGCCTAATTGGATTTTGCTTGGTCGATTATGCGCAAGCTGCTTATGGCCCTGAAGATCTATTTAAGTTGACTGCTGATCTTGCTTATCAATACGATAGTAATTTATTTAAGTTAGATGAAGATATAACGAATGCACAAACTAATAAACATGGCAAAAGAGCAGATTCGAAAATAGAAACCCGTTTAGGTGGCAGCCTAGATTTAGTTATGTCGCGTCAGCTTGTACATGTTGTAGTGGGTGTGAATCAAATTAATTATCTTAATTTTACAGATTTAAACCACAATGAGTGGAACGCAAATTTAGTTTGGGATTGGGTAGTGGGTAGTATCGCAACTGGGCAACTGAGGGCCAATACCTCTACACGCATGTCTTCATTTGAGGATAATTCACTTGGCTCAAATGGCAATAGCGCGCTGGATATGCAAAAGCAAGATAGTATAAATTGGCAGGGTGCATTGCAACTAAAAAGCACGGTTGCAATTATTGCAACTGCAATGGTTAGTACAGAGCAACATGATGTAAAAAAATATATTGATGCAAAAAGTAATATGGTTAGTTTAGGTATGCGCTATAGCTCTAAAAAAGGTAATTATATTTCGGCTCAGCATAGCTGGCGAAAATATACCTATGATCAAGATTTACCATTTAGAGCTGGTTTTACAGAACAAATTAGCTCCTTAGACATGGCTTATGCCCCGAGTAGTAAAATTGATTTAAATATGTCTTTAGGGATGAGCCACTGGGTTTCTGCATTTAATGATGAAAGCCAATATACCCCACAGGGTGACTTAGGGCTTCTTTGGCGAGTCACAGATAAAACACAGCTAAAGCTCAGCTATGGGAAAAGTTTTGCAGAGTTTACGAGTGGTGCAGGGCGAAACTTAGATCAGCATGTAAATTTTAATGCTCGTTGGTCTATGTCAGAAAAAATAAATTGGAATCTTGATTTAAATCAGCGCGATCGTAGTTTTGAGGTGGCTGGTAGTAATTCTAGTAATGAAGAAACAACAAATAGCTTACGTTTAGGCATGGGATACAAAGTACTACGGCAGCTAACGATAAATAGTTATTTGCAGACGGAAAAACGGGATAGTAGTTTGAATAATAGTGATTACAAATACTATCAAGTTGGTTTAAATGCCACACTGGTTTATTGAATTTTTTAATAAACTATAAGTGAATGGTTTTTTTAATTAACCAATGAGAAAATTGCCTAGGGGGTTTTTATCACTGTGAATGATACAGTAAAAAATATTGACCAATATATGGATGGTAAGGAATTAGAGTCGAGCATAGTCTCCGCACCTAGTTTGCTTGCTGATCGGTTCCGTGAGTTCTCTAATGCGGCACCTTTTATTAGTTTTTTCAAGCTGTTTATCGATCCAGTTTTAGTTGTTGTAACGCTCTATTTATTATCCATTCCCTTTGATATTGCGATGGATGGTTATGAGTTTGTTTTAGGTGCGCTTTCGTTTTTACTAACCGCCCTTTTGTTAGATGGTATGTTTTTATTTATTCCTGGCTACTCACGGTCATGGTTAGGGCTTGGGCGTTTTATTGTTGAATGGCTAGGAGTGGTGATCGGCTTAATACTGATTGGGCGCGTTTCTGGGTTCATTAATTACTATCATCCACCCTTCGTTATTACTTGGTTTATTGTTGCGCCTATTGTTTTAATTGGTGTGCATATGGCTATTCGAGTCTATGTTTTACGAGTCGACTCGGGAGAAAATGCAGAGCATAGTAAAGTCGTTGTAGTTGGGGTAAATCATCCTAGCCAAATTTTAGTAAAAAATATCAATGAAGAGCCTTTTTTAAAAATGGACTTTATTGGATATTTTGATGATAGATCTGTTAGTAGGCTGCCAAAAAGTGCCGCAGAACATTTAATTGGTGGCTTAGATGCCATACCTCAATTTGTTAAGCTGCATGGCGTTAAAAAAATATTTATTTCTCTGCCAATGAGCTCGCAGCCTAGGGTGCTTGATTTAATTGATGAGCTTAAAGATAGCACTGCATCTATTTATTTTATTCCCGATTTATTTGTTTTTGATTTAATTAATGCACGGTTTGATAACGTAGCGGGGATGCCTATTGTTGCTATTTGTGAAAGCCCCTTTATGGGTTTGAATGGGGTAGTTAAAAGAATAAGTGATATTGTATTATCAGTGCTGATCTTAATGATGATCTGGCCTATTTTATTAGGAATTGCACTCGCAGTTAAATGCACATCTGAGGGGCCGGTATTTTTTAAGCAGCGCCGTTATGGTGAAAATGGCGACAGTGTGCTGGTATATAAGTTTCGCTCCATGACGGTTATGGAAGATGGTGACAAAGTCGTCCAAGCAACCAAGAATGATCAAAGGTTAACATCAATTGGTAGCTTTTTACGCAAAACATCTTTAGATGAACTACCTCAGTTTATTAATGTACTGCAGGGAAAAATGAGTATTGTGGGGCCAAGGCCGCATGCTAATGCGCATAATGAACAGTATAGAAAATTAATTAAAGGCTATATGATTCGGCATAAAGTAAAACCAGGTATTACTGGCTGGGCCCAGGTAAATGGCTTTAGAGGGGAAACAGATACACTGGATAAAATGCAGAGTCGTATCAAATATGATTTAGATTACTTGCGTAATTGGTCTGTATGGTTGGACTTAAAAATTATAGTTTTGACTGTTGTTGTGATTTTCCGCGACAGAAATGCTTATTAAATTTTATTTAATTTAAAAAATAAATGCTAAGGAATTAAAATGCTAAAAATAGCCATTAAACCTATTGTTTTAACCCTTACTGCCGCTATGTTGCTGTCTGCATGTGGCGACAAAGACGAAAAAAAATCACCAAGCCAAGTTTTAGCCAAAGTAAATAAAACAGAAATTACTGTCCATCAATTAAATAGCCTGCTAGGGCAAGTTCAAGATGCCAGTCCAGCTATTAAGCAGCAAATGCTTGATCAACTTATTGATCAAGAGTTGCTAGTGCAAAAAGCAGCCGATCTAAAGTTAGATAGAGAACCCAATATTTTGCAAGCGATTGAGGCGGCTAAACGCCAAATTTTATCGCAAGCCGCTGCAGAGCGTGTATTAGGTAAAGCTGAAGAATTAAAAGCAGAGGATATTGATAAATTTTATAATCAAAATCCAGCTTTATTTGCTGAGCGTAAAAACTATGATTTCTCTGTGTTTAGTGTTGACAAAAAATCATATAGCGATGAATTAATTAAAAAACTAGATAAAATAACAAATGTACAGCAGGTTAAAGTTACTTTAGATGGTGCAAAAGTTCAATTTAGTGAAAATGAAGTAAAACGTACGGCTGAGCAACTGCCATTGGCTTTGTTACCAAAATTTTCTGCAATGAAACCTGGCGATATTATGACGATGCCAGAAGGTGACAAAGTAGTATTGTTATTATTAAAAGAAAGTGTATCGGCCCCTGTTGCAAAAGAAAATGCTGCACCATTAATTAAACGTTATTTACAAAATGACAAAGCACAGGCGGATGCAAAAATTAAAATTAAAGCATTGCGCGACGCGGCAAAAATTGAATATACCCAAAAATTTGTTGAGACTAAACCTGAAGCAGCGAGCAGCCCATCAAGCACGGATGATGGATTAAAAGCAGGACTGAAAGGATTAAAATAATGAAAGCAAAGCATTTTATTGCCTTGATTTTTGTATTTTTTTGCAATGCTTTTGCCTTGGCTGCTCCTAATGCTGAATATCGGCTTGGGCCTGGCGATATAGTTAAAATTAGTGTTTACGATCACCCAGATTTAACAACTGAATTGCAGCTAAATGATAAGGGAGCCGTTGCATTTCCCTTGTTAGGCGATATAAAGCTTTTGGGGCTGCAGTACACAGATGCAGAAGCACTGATTGGTGGCGCTCTTAAAAAGGGTGGGTTTATTAATAACCCTAATGTTAGCGTTTTAATTTCTCAATATCGTAGCCAGCGGATTGCTGTGATTGGTGAGGTTAATCGAGCTGGGCGTTATGCGCTGGAAGGTGCAACGGGTCTGGTTGATTTGATTGCTATTGCAGGAGGGCTAAACCCAAATGCGGGTGACACAATTATAGTCTTGCGTGGTTCAGAGCGTATTGAATATAGCTTAAATCAATCGATGAAATTATCGAATGAAACAAAACGCAATATGCCAATTGTTAATGGTGATGTTGTCTATGTGCCGCGTGCTCAGCAATTTTATGTTTATGGCGAAGTGAATCGCCCTGGCGTTTTTCGCATGGAGCCAAAAATGACGGTAATGCAGGCATTGGCTGTTGCAGGCGGCTTTAACCCGCGCGCATCGCAACGCAGCCTAGAAATTCATCGAGTTGATCAGTTTGGCGCGGTTACTAAAGTAGAGGCTAAATTGAGTGATTTATTAGTAGAAAATGACACTATTTTTGTTCAAGAAAGCCTTTTCTAATCTCATCGTAATAGAGTAAATCTAATAATGACACTTGAACAGTTTTTAAATATTTTGCGTGCTAGGAAGATAATTGGGATTACAGTATTTATTACTGTTATTTTAATAACCCTGATTATTAGCCTTATGTTACCCAAACAATACACTTCAGATGCAGCACTGGCTGTAGATATTAAGGCGGCAGATCCTGTTACCGGTCAGCAAGTTGCTGGATTTTTAGCTCCAAGTTTTATGGCTACTCAGGTTGAGATGATTGCTAGCCAGAATGGTGCATTAAAAGTTGTAGATACGCTGGGGCTGGCAAAGCTGCCTGAAGCGCAGGCGCAATTTCTTGAAGCAACTAAGGGGCGGGGTGATATTCGTAACTGGTTTGCTGAGTCTTTATTAAAAGGTTTGGAAGTAAAACCAAGCCGTGAAAGTAATGTGATTAACCTATCTTATACGGCAACTGATCCGCAGTTTGCAGCAACTTTAGCTAATGCCTTTACTCAGGCTTATATTCGTACAACGATTGATATTAAAGTGGCATCGGCTCAACAAAATAATATTTTTTTCCAAGAGCAATTAAAAACACTGCAGGCCAATTTAGAAAAAACACAGCAAAAACTATCTGAATATCAGCAGGAAAAAGGCATTGTAGCAACGGATGAACGCCTTGATCTTGAAATGCAGCGTTTAAATGAAATATCTAGCCAATTAGTTGGAGCTCAATCGCAAACGTTTGATGCTCAGGCACGTGCTAGAGGGGGGCAGAGTGCGCCAGATGTTTTGAATAATCCACTTATTTTGCAATTAAAAGGTCAGTTATCCGCACAGGAGGCCAAGTTAAAAGAGTTAGCAGAGAAAAACGGCCCTAATCATCCGCATTATCGCCAAGCACAGGCAGAGGTGATGGCAACACAAAATCAATTAAACGACTTGATGACGCAATATTCGGGTGGTTTAAGCGGAGTTGCTGGTAACTCACAATCACGTCAGGCTTCATTAAATGAAGCAATGAAAGCACAGAAAGAGCGTGTATTAGAATTGAAATCAGGCCGCGCCAATATTGATGTATTGCAACGTAATGTAGACAACGCCCAGCGTAGCTATGATCAGGCATTGCAGCGTTTTAGTCAGACCATGCTGGAGAGTCGTTCAGATCAGAGCAATATTACTATTTTAAAGTCAGCCGTAGCACCATTAAAGCATTCCAGTCCTAAAACGCTGTTAAATATAGTCTTATCTATATTTGTTGGTACTTTGTTGGCCGTTATTTTATCAATGATTGCAGAGTTATTTGACCGGCGTATTCGCAGCAAAGAAGACATTGAGTCGATTTTGGGTATTGCGGTGCTTGCTGATTTACCCATACCCACGGTTAAAAAGAAATCGTATCGCCGATTGGCGGAGGTAAAAGCGTGAACACTATGGTTAATCAAGAGGAGTTATCCGCTGCCGCATCTGTAGGAAGCATTGGTAAGCAATTATTAGATGCAGGTAAGTTAACGGCGGCTCAGGCAGAAAAAGTTTTATTAATGCAAAAAGAAACTAATTTGCGTTTTGGCCAGGCTGCTATTCAATTGGGTTTTATTACCGAAGCCGATATTCAATCAGTGCTAGCGCATCAGTTTGCATATCCATATCTTAGCGCGGGTCAAAGCGCAATTGATCCTCGCATATTGGCAGCTTACCAGCCCTTTGATCCTAGGGTAGAAGCGCTACGCAGTTTACGCAGCCAGCTATTGCTACGCTGGGTAGAAAGCGGTAATAAATCGATTGCACTGGCTTCTTATGATGCAGGGCTAACGGCTGATTTGTTGGCGGCTAATTTGGCGGTGGTGTTTTCACAGCTTGGTGAGCGCACTCTCTTGGTGGATGCTAATTTACGCTCCCCTCATCAGCATGCGTTATTCGGGCAAACTAACCGTATTGGCTTAAGTGATGTGCTCGCCAACAGAGCAGGCCTAGAGGCAATACAGAAAATAAGTGATTTACGCGATTTATCCGTGCTGTCTGCGGGAACACAGGCTCCTAATCCACAAGAATTACTTTCTAGAGATTCCTTTAGCCAACTGGTAGGGGAGCTAGCAAATCAGTTTGATGTAGTGATTTACCACACCAGCCCACTGATGAGTGCTATGGATGCCCAACTGATCGCAGCCAGAACTAAAGGCGTTGTGTTGATTGTAAATCGCAACCAAACACCAGTTAAAGGCTTAGCACAAGCCCGTGAGCAGCTTGAATCCACTGGGGCAGAGATTCTAGGCTGCGTGCTTGCTTCGGCTGAAGAGTGAAAATAATGATGGCCTATGCAAATAATCAGCGCGAATTTTTAATTAAAACAGGGCCTGTGCTGCTTGGCTTGGCGGTGATGTTTATTCCGGCATTCTGGTGGCTGCTAAATCACATCTGGGGGCAAGAGAGCCAAGCCCATGGCCCAATTGTATTGGCGATAGGGCTATGGCTTTTTTATCGCAATAAAGACGGAGTCATCTCCGCATGTATTGAGGGCAAACAGCAGCCTGTAATAGGCGGCATTTTACTGGTTTTAAGTTGTCTGTTATTTATTTTAGGTAAATCCCAATCGATTGATTTGGTATTGGCTTTTTCTTTTATTGTGGTACTTGCATCACTATTACTGCTATTTGGTGGCTGGGCTGCCATTCGGATAATGTGGTTCCCTTTATTTTTTATGCTATTTATGCTGCCATTGCCAGGCGCATTAGTGACTGCACTTACTTTGCCTATGAAAATGGCGGTTTCTTATGTAGCAGAGCTGTTGCTCTACCATGCGGGCTACCCAGTTTCCCGCTCTGGGGTGATTATCCAAATTGCACAGTATCAGATGCTGGTTGCGGATGCTTGCGCAGGATTGCACACGTTATTTACCTTAGAAGCGATTGGCTTATTGTATTTAAACTTAATGGGTTATAAATCTGTACTGCGTAATGCGTGTATCGCATTGCTGGTTATTCCTATTTCATTTGCTGCAAATACCATTCGTGTGATCACTCTTATCCTGATTACCTATTATTTTGGCGATGCTGCAGGCCAAGGGTTTTTACATGGATTTGCGGGTTTTGTATTATTTGGGGCCGCGTTATTTTTGCTAATGTCATTTGATACACTGATTGGTTGGATTATGAAAAAATGCGGTGTAACTGATGCAGGAATTAAAAAGCATGCTTGATTTTAAAAAAAATAAGTATGCATTAATTATTGCTACGGCTTTATTTCTATCTGCGTTTTTAGCTTATGCATTAACCCCAAGAAATGCAATGGCGGATAGTAAGCCAAAAATAAATTTAGAAAAATCAATTCCTACTGCATTTGCGGATTGGAAACTTGATGAAAGGGTTACGCCTGTTGCGGCAACTCCAGAATTACAAGACAAGCTTGATAATCTTTATAGCCAGATAGTTAGCCGTACCTATATCAATGATAAAGGGGAGCAAATAATGCTTTCAATTGCCTATGGTAGAGATCAAGGAGGGGATGGCTCGCAAGTACATCGGCCGGAGTATTGTTACCCAGCGCAAGGGTTTGAATTAAAAAATACCCGTGATGAACAATTGAAATATAAAAATGATTATATACCGGTACGGCGTTTGCTGGCTGTTAACGGCAGCAGAACAGAGCCAATAAGCTATTGGGTAACCGTTGGGGAAACAGCATTACGTTCTGGTTTTGATAGAAAGTTAGCTCAAATAAGCTATGGCCTAAAAGGCACTATCCCAGACGGCTTGTTATTTAGAGTCTCTAATATTTCAACGGATATCGAGGCTTCGTATCAGCTACAAGAAAAATTTACCAATGACCTATTAAATAATGTTGATAAACAAACCAGAATTAGACTAGCTGGCAATTTAAATGGAGAATAATGTGAGTAAAAAAGTTGCACTTATTACAGGCGTTACAGGGCAGGATGGATCTTACCTTGCGGAATTGCTTTTAGAAAAAGGCTATGAAGTGCATGGTATTAAACGCCGCGCCTCATCGTTTAATACACAGCGTGTTGATCATATTTACCAAGATCCGCATATTGAAAACAGTAGCTTTAAATTGCATTATGGCGATTTAAGCGATTCTTCTAACTTAACCCGTATTTTGCAAGAAGTGCAGCCGGATGAGGTATATAACCTTGGCGCGCAATCGCATGTGGCGGTTAGTTTTGAATCACCGGAATATACTGCGGATGTAGATGCAATGGGCACCTTGCGTTTATTAGAAGCCATTCGGTTTTTAGGTTTAGAAAAGAAAACGCGCTTTTATCAAGCATCAACATCCGAGCTATATGGCTTGGTGCGTGAAATACCGCAAAAAGAAACCACACCATTTCATCCGCGTAGCCCATACGCCGTAGCCAAGATGTATGCCTACTGGATTGTGGTGAATTACCGCGAAGCGTATGGCATGTATGCATGCAATGGTATTTTGTTTAATCATGAAAGCCCACGCCGTGGCGAAACCTTTGTTACCCGTAAAATTACCCGTGGCTTGGCAAATATCTCCCAAGGCTTAGAAAAATGCCTGTTTATGGGCAATATCGATTCATTACGTGATTGGGGCCACGCTCGTGATTACGTAAAAATGCAATGGATGATGCTGCAGCAGGAAGTGCCAGATGACTTTGTAATTGCCACAGGGGTGCAATACAGTGTGCGTGATTTTATTCGCATGGCGGCTGGTGAATTAGGCATTACGCTGCAATTTGAAGGCAAAGGCGTGGATGAAAAAGCCATTGTAGTCAAAATTGAAGGGGATAACGCGCCTGCATTAAATGTGGGTGATGTGATTATGCAAGTCGACCCACGTTATTTCCGCCCTGCAGAAGTAGAAACACTATTGGGCGATCCTACAAAAGCGAAAGAGAAATTAGGCTGGGTACCAGAAACAACCTTGCCAGAGTTGGTAAAAGAAATGGTGGCTTATGACCTGCAAAATGCTCGTCAGCATGCCCTACTAAAAACGCATGGTTATACAGTTGCTGTATCTACTGAACGCTAATAAAAATTCGGGCACCTTTGGTGCCCGATTATTCCTGATTAAGTGAAAAATAAAATGTCCTATATTCTTCCTGAACAAAAAATTTATATTGCTGGCCATCGTGGCATGGTCGGGTCTGCTATTGTGCGGGAATTAAATAAGTTGGGTTACCATAATATTGTAACTCGCACACATGCAGAGCTTGATCTGACTAATCAGTTAGCAGTAAATGATTTTTTTGCTTTGGAAAAACCTGATTTTGTATTTTTAGCCGCGGCGAAAGTGGGTGGCATTTACGCGAATAATGTTTATCGTGGGGATTTTATTTATCAAAATTTAATGATTCAAAATAATATCATCCATGCCTCTTATGTAAATGGCGTGAATCGCCTGATGTTTTTAGGTTCTAGTTGCATTTATCCTAAGAATTGCCCTCAGCCGATTAAAGAAGAGTATTTGTTAACAGGCCCGCTGGAGCAAACTAATCAGCCCTATGCCTTAGCAAAAATTGCCGGTATTGAAATGTGCTGGAGCTATAACCGCCAATTTGGTACGCAATATATGGCCGTAATGCCAACCAATTTATATGGACCTGGGGATAATTACCACCCAGAAAATAGCCATGTTATTCCTGCCTTAATTCGCAAAGCGCATGAAGCTAAACAAAGTGGCGCAAAAGAAATGGTGGTGTGGGGCAGCGGCACGCCAAGGCGTGAATTCCTCTATTGTGAAGATATGGCAGAAGCGTGTGTGTATCTGCTTAATTTGCCTGAAGAAGAATATAAAAAACAATTGAATGATCAACACCCGCCTCTGATTAATATTGGTACGGGCGTAGATATGACAATTCGTGAGCTGGCAACAACCATTTGTGACGTTGTAGGCTTTAAGGGCGAACTTGTTTTTGATGCCAGTAAGCCAGATGGAACAATGCGTAAATTGCAGGATGTAAGTAAATTAAATGGAATGGGGTGGCAGGCAAGCATGCCGTTTATTGATGGCCTCACTAATGCGTATTCTGAGTTTTCGAATCATTTGCAATGAAAAAAAATCACTCTTTTCGTATTTTAACCTTAGCTTATAATTTGTGACCTTTACATTTAATGATTAAAAAAATATTTGGTGGATTTTTTATTAGCAATGCAGCTCAAGCAGGGTTGCAGTTTTTAATGATCCCTTTGATTGTTCGAGCCTTAGGAGTAGAAGAGTACGGTAAGTGGGGCTTATTTGAGCCAGCTATCTATTTATTTGCGCTGATTGCACAAATGGGGGGGAACTGGGGAATATTAAAGCTAGTTAATGTCGATAAAATTGATGTTACAGCTGCGCTACGTTTATGCCTCGAATTAGCGATAGGTCCAATATTATTAGCTATTACTTTGGCTTGTGTTTGGGGGGCACTGCAGTTTAAATTCACGTATGCCATTTTACTGATGCCCTGGGTGATTGTTGCTGAAGCTGCATTAGGCCTAGGTTTAGCTGCAGCACGGGCTAAGTTGCTTGCACTACCCTATATGCTAGGGATTATCAGTAAATTTGGGATATTAGCGCTATTTGCATTGATAAATATTACTGGTGACTCTGTGCTGGTGAGCTCCGCCGTACAGTGGCTGGCCGTATATGCAGTGGCGGTTACAATTGCTGCCATTTTGGCTAATTACCAAATTTTGAAACAAAATAAAACGCTGCCACTTGATTTAGCGGACAAGAAAAAATTTAAGCGTAGTGCAATGAAGTATGGTGTGCCGATGCTGATTTCAGCTGTTTTTGCCACGGTATTAAATAATGCAGATCGCTTTATTGTTTCTTCTGTATTAGATAAACAAACTTTAGGGCACTATGTTATTGCATTAAAATTGGCTGGTGTGCTTAATTTTTTAATTACGCCGGTTGCATTATGGTGGCCAACGGCACGGTTTCAGCATATTGAAGACCCTGATCGTGGTCAGGCGTTTTTTGCAAAAATGTCTATTAAATTTACTGCCGCATATTCTTTAGCGGGGGCATTGTTGTGCTTAGCAGCTCCTTGGATTTTACCTTTATTGGCTCCAGGGGTTTATATTGAAGCTAGCTTGCTTTTGCCTCTTATTCTTGGCGTAGTAATTCGGGCGATTGAACCGAGTTTAAACATCGGATTGTTACAAGAAAATAAAACACATTTATTGATATACACCACCGCACTAGGTGCATTTATACAAATAACATTAGGTTTGTTATTGGCGAAATATTTTATGGCTCAAGGCGTAGCTTGGGCATTTGTCATTGCTAGTTTATGTAGTCTTGGACTTATTCATTATATTTCGCAGAGAATATATAAACTAGTATTCCCATATTTGAAGTTGTTTTTTTGTTTGCTGCTCCCTTTTGTTTTTTATTGCATCGTTTCATTGTCAAAATTTCAATTATTTATTTAATTTTTATGCAATAGTTTTGTTGAAATTATTAAATATTTGGAGGTCGCTATATATAATTTACAAAGGTTAAATTTAATAACTACTGGTAATATATTTTGAATGATAATGAATTTTCTCAGTCGTTTTTAATCCCTGTTTTTTTGTTTGTGTTGATGATGGGGGAGTTTAGATTATTTTCAGGCATTTCTGGTATGGTTAGTTTTACCGTGCTTGAGCTAGCTGTTTATATAAGTATTTGCTACTTTTTTTTGGCTGTTGTTGCTAATCCAATACATGGGGTTTTAGTGTGGAGGATCGCATTTAAGGCATCAAAATGGGTAATGCTCTATGCGTTTGTTGCTGGAGTGGGGGCATTTCTTTCTTTGTTAGCCGGTTCTGCATTCGGGCTTCAGGCCTTTAAAGATCTTTTGCCTGCATGCTTATTAGTGCCGGTTTTAATTATTTTTACTAAGACTAAAAAACAGCTATTTGTATTGTTTATATTATTAATATCACTGGGCTTAATTAGCGCGGGCTTAGGAGTGCTGCAAGGGTTACTAGGTTGGCCATATATTATTGATGTTGATGTCAGTAAATTAGGTAAAATGAGCCTTGATGGTTCAGTTTTAAAAACTAATATTGCTGTTGGTTTTTTTAGCCATCCTAATGGTCTTGGTTTGTACCTTATTGCTCCTGTATGTGCATTGGCCATGCTTGCCATATACTTGAAAAATTATTTAACTAAGCTTCTTTGTATCGTTGGAATAGGCTTGTTTTTTATTGCATATTATTATGCACAAGCTAAAGGGGCATTTTTATGGAGTTTAATTGGCATTTTTTGTAGTTTGTTATACCTTTTTAAAGGGCAGAAAGCTGGACGGGTAATTATTGTTTTAATACCAATTATAGTATTTTTTATGGCATACATTGCCTTAAATTCAAAAGAACAAACGCTGTCAACGATGGAAACTAGATATGAATTATGGCAATCTGCAATATATGTGTTTTCTCATAATTGGTTGAAGTTTTTTATGGGCTCAATGCAATATGAAATGCTAATGGCTAGCAATGTATTTACGTTTGGTAAGTTTATATACCCTAATGCACATAATACCTATTTAAACATAATTATTAACTATGGTTTTTTTTCTTTGGTCTCCTTTGTTGTGATTATTTCTATGATTATAGCGGGTGATAAAGGTAATTATGATGATAAGGAATTAAAATATATTGTTTGCGGTATTAAAGGTGGGATCATTGGATTGTTGGGCGTGTATTTTTTTGAACCCGCTGCTGCAGGTGTTTTAATCCAAGCGCAGTTGTTTTCTTTAATTGCCCTTGTATATAAAGCAAAACAGCTTGGAGAAAAATAATAATGAAAAATATTGCTATTTATAGAACAGTAATGCCATTTGTCTCTGAGTCTTTTATTACAGAGCAAGCCCGCTCATTACGCAAATATTCCCCGGTATATGTTTGTAGAGATTTAAAATCGCCCTTGGATGCTCGGTCTGTTTGTATTGATTCTAAATCTAAATTTGAGCGTGCTAGATATACTGTATGTAGAAAGTCTTCTGTTTTTATTCGTGATTTAGAAGGGAAAAACTTATCCCTTATACACGCTCATTTTCTACCAGATGCGGTAATGATTGCACCAACGGCTAAAAAATTAGGTTTACCTTTAATTGCAACCAGTCATGGGTTTGATACCCAAATGAGCCGCTGGTCGCAATTTAAAACACGTAAGCCTACAAATTGGCAGTTTTTATTGAATGAAAAAAATTTATACAAGAATGCAGACGCTTTTATTGCTGTCTCTAAATATATGCGAGAGAAGATGCTTGAACGCGGTGTTCCAGAGGCAAAGCTCTTTACTCATTATATTGGTGTTGATACACAAAAATTTCAGCCATTAATGCACCAAGGTAAGTTTATTTTAAATGTTTCCCGACACGTTAAAGTTAAAGGTATTGAAATATTACTCAGGGCTTTTGCCAAAGTACCATTATCACAGGGATGGCAATTAATTCAGGTTGGGGCTGGCACAGAAACACTAGAATTACAGGCTTTAGCTATGGAATTGGGCATTGACTCTAGAGTGACCTGGCTGGGAGCTCAGCCGCATGATGAAGTTAAAAAATTAATGCAGCAATGTGCATGTTACGTTCAGGCTAGCATGCCTGATCAAAATGGTCAGACTGAAGCATTTGGAATTGTTTTATTAGAGGCAGCAGCCTCCGGTGTACCCGTGCTTGCCAGTCGAAGTGGCGGAATGCCCGAAGCTTTAATTGAGAATGAAACAGGATATTTATTTGAGCCTGGTAATTTCAATGAACTTGCTGATAAATTAAATTATGTATTGGCTCAATCAAATGAATGGAGAAAAACAATGGGGTTAGCAGGAAGGGAATTTGCTCAAAGCTTAGATATCCGGAGTCAGACACTGCTTTTGGAGAATATTTATGACCAAGTTATTGCAAATCATGCAAGCAACTAGACTATTCGTCCTGTTATTGTTATCGATATTTTGTCTGCAGTCAGCCGTGGCCGTTGATGAGCCGTTGATGTTAAAAAAAAGTAATACGGCTTCTTTATTAGCAGTACCCCTTGCTAAAGTGCCCGCCAGATTGGGGAAAGGAATATCAAGTGAATATTTTGGAATGCATGTGCATCGGCCTGATCTTAATAAGAGCTGGCCACTTGCAAATATAAGCAGTTGGCGATTATGGGACTTATATACGGGCTGGAAAGATATTGAGCCTAAAAATGGTCAGTTTGACTTTGTTAAGCTTGATGCAATTGTTGAATTTAGCAAAAAAAACAATATTAGTTTGTTATTGCCATTAGGGCTTACACCTGAATGGGCGTCAAGTCGGCCAAAAGAAAAATGCGCTTATGGCTTTGGTTGTGCAGCAGAACCCTCAGATATGAAGTATTGGCGGCGATATGTAAAAACTGTTGCTAGCCGTTATGATGGTGTTGTATTTGATTATGAGTTACTTAACGAGGTAAATTTAACTCCGTTCTGGTCAGGTAGTCTTGACGTGCTTCTCGAAATGCAAAAAATTGCTTATGCAGAATTAAAAGCGGTTAACCCGAAAAATCGTTTAGTTGGCCCTAGCATGACAGGCAATTCAGAAAGTGAATTATCCAAATGGGACAAATACTTGGCGATGGGAGCTGGTAAATATCTGGATATTGTTTCTTATCATTTGTATGTTCCTAAATCTGAGCCAGAAGTGGCTTATGGCTTAGTTGAGCGCCTTTATCAGATCATGGCTAAGAATCATGTAGAAAATAAACCTTTATGGAATACTGAGTCAGGCTGGCTAATTGAAAATTTATCTGGCCCTAGTATTACTAATTCATATAGTGCTGAATGGCTACGCCTTGACCAGAGTAATGCCGTTGCGAGTGTTATGCGTTCAAACATTCTTGCTTTAACGCAAGGGGTAGATCGGTTCTACTGGTATTCATATGATCATCTCGAAATGGGCTTATCTGAGCCAAGTAGTAAGCATAAAAAAGCTGCTGCTTTCGCATATCAGAATCTTGCGTCACAGCTAATAGGTAGTAAAGCGCAGGGATGTCGTATCGATCGCTCTGTTATCTGGATGTGTAAATTTATTGATCGCTTAAATTCAGTACAGTATTTTGTTTGGACGACTGATGAGGGTGTTCATAAAATTTCGCGCCTAAAAATAGGAAGCGTTACAAGCAAAACTACTTTTCCAATGGGAGAGAGTGAAAAAATTGTTGATGATGATATATATATTTCTAGAGTGCCTGTGCTGCTTAAATAAACAGCTTGTTGCTATGTCTTTTATCCAATAACGTCTATGTAAATAAATTTTTTAGAAGGGCACGCTGTTTTTTATTCTGTAGGCGGGTGAAATTATTGGGCAATACCCAGTCAATATGCGGGGTTTCATTCGCCTTACGATATTTATGATGAATTTGAGCATGAGATCATAATTAGGAAGAGGTTGGTTTTGCATAAAAGCAGCTAGGCTGAGAAAGTTTGGCCTGTTTAATAAATTAGTAGTTACTCTGAATGTACAATATTTTATTTTGTTTTATATGTATTAATAAATACGATAAGGCAAATAATTTGCAGAGATGCTGTTTTTTTACTAATCCTAGGTTGGTTTATGCTCATATTAACTTCCTGGGATGATGGCCATCCCAAAGACTTGCGACTTGCTGATTTGTTGATTAAGTATGGCTTAAAAGCTACTTTCTTTATCCCTATTGAAAATAGAGAGGGAAGAGAGGTTTTAAGCGCCTCGCAAATTAAGCTGCTTGATCAAAATTTTGAAATTGCAGGGCACACGCTTACACATCGTTATTTACAAGGTTTACCTGAGGCAGATTTAAGGTATGAGATTGAGGGTGGCAAGCTTGCACTTGAAAATATTGTTGGCCATGACATTCATGGGTTTTGTTACCCAGGTGGTAAGTATGATTCCAAAGTGATTAATGCTGTCAAACAAGCGGGGTTTTCTTACGCTAGAACCGTAGAAAATCTTCAGTTTGATTTGGGACATTCAGCTTGGGCTATGCCAACTTCTTTGCAATTTTACCCCCACAGTGCATTGGTTTTATTTAAAAATATAGTTAAAAAACCTGAGTTGCATAAGCTACAGCCTTTGTTTATGAGGCTTTCTGAGCGTAATTTTTTTAAATTTTTAGAAAAACAGCTTGAGCGGATTAGTGATAGTGATGCCGTGTTTCATCTTTGGGGGCATAGCTGGGAAATTGAAGCGTTTGATTTATGGAAGGAGCTAGAGTTGTTTTTATCTCTTTTGGCTCAAGCATCAAATAACTCTTTAACTCTTTTTGATGCACAATTACACTATTTAAATAAATAATACTTCGTTAATTTATGTTAAATTGGCGAATGAAGTAACTTGGTGCTCATTTAACGTGAAGTTAATTATGACTAAAAATGATGTTAATTCCTTACCTATTCCTACCGTGGTCTTCGTGCAAAGACGTTTACCACATTATCGTTTGCCTTTCTTTGAAGCTTTACGTCAAGAGCTTGAAATAAGAGGGTGTAAGTTTAGATTGTTACACGGGACGCCTAATCAGCATGAATTAAGTAAAAATGATTCAGGTGAATTGCCATGGGCTGAAAAAATAGCAACACATTATTTTTTATCAGGCAGAGTTTGTTGGCAGCCTTTTGCTGGCAAAATTAAGGATGCTGATCTGGTTATTTGTAGCCATGAAAATAAATTAATTTTCAATTTAATTGTTCAATATTATTGCCCATCGATTAGGATTGCATTATTTGGGCATGGGGCTAATCTTCAGGGTAATCCAAATAGCTGGAGTGAAAAAATTAAGCGTATTTTTGCAAAGAGAGCAGACTGGTGGTTTGGCTATACGGCCATGAGTTTACCTTTGATTAATCGTTTTTCTTTTCCAGCTAACCGAATTACCATTGCTAATAATTCGATTGACACGGAGCAAATGTCTGAAATTTTTGAAAAAATTAGTGCAAATGAAAAAAACTTAATCCGAAGCCGCTTAGGAATTAAAACTAATAATGTAGGTGTTTTTATTGGTTCGTTTTATGAAGAAAAACGTATTGATTTTATGTTGAACGCACTTCTTGCGATAAAAAAGGCTGTTCCTGATTTTGAAATGCTCATCGTTGGAGATGGTGAGCAGCGTGAATTGGTAACTCAATTTTGTGCTGAGTACCCTTGGGCAAGATATATGGGTTTATGCAAGGGAAAAGCTAAAGTCGATTTATTGGCCGTTTCATCCGTTATGATAAACCCTGGTTTGGTTGGGCTTGGTATTTTAGATTCATTTGTGTGTGCAGTACCCATGTTAACGACTGATTGTGGCCTACACAGCCCTGAGATTGCATATTTAAGTAACGGCAATAATGGGGTGATAACAGAAAATTCTTTAGAAGAATATGTGGCTGTAGTAATTAAGCTGCTTAATGATGATATCGCTTTAAAGGCAATGCAGCAGGCTTGCTTAGTAAGCGCTAAAGAATATAGCGTCGAAAATATGGCAAGAAACTTTGCGGAAGGGATTATGCAATGCCTTTCACAGCCTATTTATCGAGGTAGCAAGTAATGATGCGTGTATTGATGGTGCATAACGCCTATCAGCAAAAAGGCGGAGAGGACTCTGTTGTTGCAAATGAAATCGCGCTGCTAAGAAAACATGGGCACGAGGTTGAGCTGTATTTTCGCCATAATGATGAAATTGTTAATCAGTCAAAATTGTCATTATTAACTCAAACCGTTTGGTCTAAAAAAACACACACTGAGTTTTTGAGTTTATTAAAAAAAATAAATCCTGATATTATTCATGTACATAACACCTTTCCGCTGATTTCTGCTTCTTTGTATTGGGCTGCGCAAACACTTAATGTACCTCTGGTGCAAACACTACATAATTTTAGGTTGCTATGCCCTCAGGCCACTTTTTTGCGTAATGGCCGTGTTTGTGAAGATTGTGTCGGCCACATTCCGTGGAGAGGGGTAATTCGTCGGTGTTATCGGGGCTCTTTTGCGCAGACGGCTGTCTTATCTGGGATGTTAACAATTCATCGCTCTATGGGTACATATAAGAATAAGATTGATCGTTATATTGCGTTAAATGAGTTTTGTAAAAATAAATATATCCAAGGGGGAATCCCTGCGCAAAAAATAATGATTAAGCCTAATTTTGTGGATGATGTGGGAGTGGGGCTTGAGCAAAGAAGTGGCTTTTTGTACGTTGGCCGTTTGTCTCCAGAAAAAGGTGCTCGTATCTTTGCGGATGCATTTAATGCAAAGCAGCATGGGCATTTAGCGGTGATAGGAGCAGGGGAAGAATCTATTTATTTAACAGATATTGAGCAGCTGGATTTACGCGGCCCGCAGCTCCCACAGAATGTAAGGGCTGCAATGCGTACGAGCTTAGCTCTGGTCTTGCCTAGTATTTGTTATGAAAATATGCCGATGACACTGGTTGAGGCTTATTCGTCAGGTTTGCCTGTTATTGCTAGCCGCTTAGGCCCATTATGTGATTTAGTTGAAGATGGTTATACCGGTTTGCTATTTAATGCGGGCGATGCTGCTGATCTTGCTGATAAAATGGCTTGGGCATATAGCAATCCTGAAGCAATGGCCCAAATGGGCCGGAATGCGCGTGCAAAGTATTTAGCTGAATATACCGAAGATAAAAATTATGAAATATTAATGAATATATATAATGAGGCGATCGCTGCATGTCTGAAATAATTGATAGGCCCTTGGTGGTAAGGCAGACCACATCTGTTATTGGAGCATCTATTGATGTGCTGGACTGGGATACTGCTTTACAGCGAATTAAGGGCTGGGGTAGTAGGCGCGAGTCTCGTTATATTTGTATATGCAATGCTCATTCTGTGGTTACAACAACAAATGACCCAGAATTCTATTCTGTGGTTAAAAATGCCGATATGGCAACCTCTGATGGTGCGCCTGTTGCTTGGCTAATGCGTAAAATGGGCAGTTATGAGCAGCAACGAATTAATGGCCCTGATTTGATGTGGAAATACTGCACAGAGGCTAATCGCCAAAAGGATTGGCCAGCTGTTTATTTATATGGTGGTAGTGAAGACACGTTAGTTATTTTGCAGGCTAAATTAAGGTCTGAATTCCCTGCCTTGAATATAGTCGGTGCTTATTCTCCGCCTTTTCGTTCTTTGTCTAAGCAAGAAGAGCTGGATATTATTCATGGCATTAATGATTCAGGCGCTGGAGTGGTTTGGGTGAGTTTAGGCTGCCCCAAACAAGAGAAATGGATGGCGGCGCATCGGGGTAAAATAAATGCGGTGATGATTGGTGTGGGTGCGGCATTTGATTATCATGCCGGCACAATTATCCGTGCCCCGTTGTGGATGCAAAATTCGGGATTAGAATGGCTGCATCGTTTATGTTCTGAGCCGCGCAGATTGTGGAAACGTTATTTTGTAACTAATACCATTTTTGTTATTAAAGCGATTCGCCAGCTTATCAGTAAAAATTAATTATTTAAATCGGGAGTATTCTTGCAAATGAAAATTACAGTGATTGGCTCAGGCTATGTTGGTTTGGTCACAGGCACTTGTCTTGCTGAGTATGGTAATGACGTGGTGTGTTTGGATGTTGATGCCAATAAGATTCGTATCTTGCAAGAGGGCGGCGTGCCGATTTTTGAGCCGGGCTTAGAGGAAATGATTAAGCGCAATGTGGCCGCTGGGCGTTTACGCTTTACTACTGATATTAAAGAATCGGTAGAGCACGGCACGATCCAATTTATTGCGGTGGGTACGCCGCCGGATGAAGATGGCTCGGCAGATTTAAAATATGTGGTGGCCGCTGCGCGCAGTATTGGCCGCTATATGCATGGCTATAAGGTGATTGTGGATAAGTCTACTGTGCCGGTTGGTACGGGTGATAAGGTTAGGGCCGCAATTAATGATGAGTTAAGTCAGCGCGGTGAGCAAACCAGCTTTGCGATCGTTTCTAATCCAGAATTCTTAAAAGAAGGCGCGGCGATCGAAGATTTTATGCGCCCAGATCGAATTGTGATTGGTACCGATGATGATACAGCCAAGGATCTGATGAGCTCTTTATACGGGCCTTTTGTGCGTAATCATGATCGTATTTTATTTATGGATGTGCGCTCGGCAGAAATGACTAAATATGCGGCTAATGCCATGCTGGCAACGCGTATTTCGTTTATGAATGAATTGGCTAATTTATCTGAAGTGATGGGGGCAGATATTGAGCTGGTACGTAAGGGGATTGGCTCTGATCCGCGAATTGGCTATCACTTCTTATACCCTGGCGTAGGCTATGGCGGATCGTGCTTTCCTAAAGATGTACAGGCATTGCAGCGCACGGCGAATGAGCATGGCATTAGTTTAAAAGTATTAGATGCGGTTGAAAAAGCTAATCAAGCGCAAAAATCAGTCTTGGTGGATAAAATTGTTAAGCGCTTTGGCAATGATTTAAAAGGGAAGCATTTTGCGTTATGGGGTTTGGCATTTAAGCCAAATACCGATGATATGCGCGATGCACCTAGCCGAGTGATTATTGAATATCTGCTTAGCCATGGGGCAACGGTGGCGGCACATGATCCTGTTTCGATTCATGAGGCACAGCGTGTCATGCCAGATTGGCAAGGTTTAAGTTACGGTGATAGCCCAATGGCGGTATTACCGGATGCCGATGCGCTGGTGATTGTGACAGAATGGAAAGCATTCCGTAGCCCAGATTTTGCTGATGTAAAAAACCAGCTTAAAAATCCATTGATATTTGATGGCCGTAATTTATACGATCCTAAAAAAATGGAAACCGCAGGCTTTGAGTATTATCCAATTGGGCGTCAGCAAGTAACGCAATAAGCATTGTGATAAACCGTCTTGTATGATCTGTGATCGAATAAGGCGGTTTTTTTTTGAGCGTTGTAAATATTATTTTTGCAAGCTGATCGGTGGCCGTATGGTGCTTGCGGGTGATACGCTGCATGGTACTTATTTGCTGGCTTTTCCGCTTAAATAATATATTTCTTTTTAAAAATTTGATGGAATTTTCATGTCAATTACTCCTGTCATTCTGTGTGGCGGCTCTGGTAGCCGTATGTGGCCGCTATCACGCGGTGGTTATCCTAAGCAGTTTTTAAAATTGCACGGCGATCACAGCCTGCTACAGCAAACAGCCACACGGCTGGTTGGGATGGCGGATGTGGCTGCACCTTTGCTGATTAGTAATCAGGAGCATCGCTTTCTAGTGGCAGAGCAATTGCGTGCGGTAGGAATGGATCAAGCGCGGGTGGTTTTAGAGCCTATGGGGCGCAATACTGCGCCTGCGGTGGCGGCTGCGGCAGTGATTGCGTTAGAAGATAACCCTGATGCGATGTTGCTGGTGTTGCCATCAGATCATGTGATTCAGTTTGGCGAGGTGTTTCAAGCTTTGGTGGCGCAGGCAGCTAGCGTAGCAGCAAGCGGCAAATTGGTTACATTTGGGATTGCACCGACTGAGCCTAACACCGGATACGGCTATATTCGCCGTGGTGATAGCCTGTCTGGCGATGCTTATGCGGTAGCTGCTTTTGTAGAAAAGCCTGATGCTGTGCGCGCGGCTGGCTTTGTGGCTTCAGGCGATTATTACTGGAATAGCGGCATGTTTATGTTCCGCGCTGATGTTTATGTGCGTGAGCTGGCGGCCTATCAGCCCGCTATGCTGGCTGCCGTGCAGGATGCCGTGGCTAAAGGCGTGCGCGATTTAGACTTTTTGCGTTTAGATGCGGATGCTTTTGCGGTGTCTCCTGCAGATTCTATTGATTACGCGGTAATGGAAAAAACCCAGCACGCTGCCGTGATTACGGCGGCAGGCTTGGGCTGGAGTGATATCGGCTCGTGGTCGGCGCTGCGCGATGTTACTGAGCAAGATGAGGCCGGTAATAGCGTATTGGGCGATGTGATGCTTGATCGCGTTTCGGGCAGCTATATCCGCAGCGAAACCCGCATGATTGCGGCGATTGGCGTGCAGGATTTGGTGATTGTTGAAACCGCCGATGCCATCTTGGTGGCGCATAAAGATCATGTGCAAGATGTTAAAAAGATTGTTGAGCGCTTAAATGAGGCTGGGCGTAGTGAGTCGGTGACGCACCGCCGCGTGTATCGCCCATGGGGTAGCTATGAAGGCATCGATGCTGGCTCGCGTTTCCAAGTGAAGCGGATTGTGGTCAACCCAGGTGCTTCCTTAAGCCTGCAAATGCACTATCACCGTGCCGAGCACTGGATTGTGGTGAAAGGTACGGCCAAGGTAGTGAATGGCGATCAAGTTATTTTGCTTTCTGAAAACCAATCGACGTATATCCCGTTGGGCACAACCCACCGCTTGGAAAACCCAGGCAAGATGCCGCTGGAGCTGATCGAAGTGCAATCTGGCTCCTATCTTGGTGAAGACGATATCGTGCGCTTTGAAGATGTCTATGGCCGTAGTAAATAAGGGTGTAGCCAGCAGCCCGCTGGCTTTTGCTGATTTTTTGCAAGTGGTTGAGCGCGCACCGCTGATCTCGATTGATTTAGTGGTGCAAAACTCAAGAGGGCAAGCTCTATTGGGCTGGCGCACCAATCAACCGGCCTGCGATCACTGGTTTGTGCCTGGTGGGCGGGTATTAAAAAATGAAACGCTGGATGCGGCATTTTTGCGCCTAAGCCAAGCCGAGTTGGGCGTGGCATTGCCCAGATCACAGGGGCAGTGGCTAGGTGTTTATGAGCATTTTTATGAGAGCAATGCAGGTCGGCTAGATGGCTTTGGTACACACTATGTGGTGCTTGCTTACACCTTGCAGCTCGATGAGGCCGATATGGCTTTGCCGCTGGGTGAGCAGCATTCCCAATATCGGTGGGCCAGCAAGGCCGAAATCATCCAAGACGCTAGCGTACACCTGCATTCCCGCGCTTATTTCGAGTAAGGCTTTAATAAAACCCAAGTCTTGAACCACAGAGGACGCAGAGGACACGGAGGACACGGAGGACACGGAGTTTCACGGAGAAAACCTTAGGAGATGTTGCCACGTGGGGAATGGTAAGGCAGTGCCCGCCCTAAACGTGTTTCGTCGTGCACAGACTTGTATTGCCTTTCTCCGTGGCCCTCCGTGTTCTCCTTATCTCCGTGTTTTAAGACTTGGGTTTTCGCTGATCTCTCGCATCTGTTTGCAATGACTATTTCGAGTAAACCAATGACTAAATTAACTTGTTTTAAAGCTTACGATATTCGTGGCAAGCTGGGCACTGAGCTGAATGTTGATATTGCTTACCGCATCGGCCGTGCTTACGGCCAGCTACTTAACCCTAAGCGTGTGGCGCTGGGGGGCGATGTACGCTTGACCAGCGAAGAGCTGAAGCTGGCGTTGGCTAACGGCCTGATGGATGCGGGCTGCGATGTGATTGATCTGGGCATGACGGGCACTGAAGAAGTCTACTTTGCCGCGTTTCATTTAGATGTGGATGGTGGGATTGAAGTCACTGCCAGCCATAATCCGCTCGATTACAACGGCATGAAGCTGGTAAAACGCGGTGCGGTGCCAATCAGTGGTGATACTGGCCTGCGTGATATTCAACGTCTTGCCGAATCCGCTGATTTTACCGATGTGGCAGAGCGCGGTAGCATTAGCTCGCTATCGGTTCTGGATGCTTATATCGATCATTTGATGGGCTATGTGGATCTATCCGCCTTGCGCCCTTTAAAAATCGTTTTAAACGCCGGTAATGGCGCTGCAGGGCACGTGGTAGATGCGCTAGAAGCGCGTTTTGCTGCCGCTGGTGTGCCTGTTGAGTTTATTAAAGTGCATAACCTGCCCGATGGCACCTTCCCAAATGGCATCCCTAACCCATTGTTACCAGAAAACCGAAGCGACACTGCCAATGCGGTGATTGCAAATGCGGCTGATCTGGGTATTGCATGGGATGGTGATTTTGATCGCTGCTTCTTGTTTGATGAGCGTGGTGATTTTATTGAAGGTTATTACATCGTTGGTCTTTTGGCAGAAGCCTTCTTGCAAAAGAACCCTGGCCAAAAAATTATTCATGATCCGCGCTTAACTTGGAATACTGTGGACGTGGTGCAAGCCGCCGGTGGTATCGCGATTCAAAGCAAAACCGGCCATGCGTTTATTAAAGAGCGCATGCGGCTAGAAGACGCGGTTTATGGTGGCGAAATGAGCGCCCATCATTATTTCCGCGATTTTGCCTATTGCGATAGCGGCATGATTCCGTGGTTATTAGTGATCGAGCTAATGAGCCGCCGCGAGCAAAAATTATCCGCCATGGTAGAGCAGCGAATTGCCGCTTATCCATCGTCAGGTGAGATTAATCGCAAGCTGACTGATGCCAAAGTGGCTATTGCACGGGTTTGTGCAGCGTATCAGGCGGATGCCTTGCTGGTGGATGATACCGATGGCATTAGCATGGAGTTTGCTAACTGGCGCTTTAATTTGCGCTCCAGCAATACTGAGCCGGTAGTGCGCTTAAATGTGGAGTCGCGCTCTGATATGGCTTTAATGCAGGAGCACACCGATGCTATTTTGCGCCTATTAGACGCTGGATAAGCGCTTGCGGAATGAAAAACGCCCCAAAGTAATTTCGGGGCGTTTTTTTATGCCTTAAAAAATATTAAGCCACTTTACGACGACGTGCCAGTAGGGCAACCAACCCCAAACCCATTAGAGCATAGGTTTCTGGCTCTGGAACCGGCGCTGCGTTCAGTGTCAGAGTGCCTGTGCCTTTGTAGCCAGAAGTCGCTAGGCCATTAAAGCTAACGGTGTATGAACCTGCATCCAGCACAAAAGACTTAACTGGAGCGGTGATTTCTTTAACACCCAACAGACCTGTATAAGCACCCAGTGTAAATGTTTTGGCAGGGTTGCTTATCGATGTGAGCACGGCGCTCAAACTGCTGATTGTTGAGCTGTTAGCAGCGGTAGGGCGAACTGACCACCAGCTTGTTAGTTGCGTTGATTGTGCTAAATCAAAAGAGAACACTTTAGAAACGGCACCTTTCACTTGAAAAGTAGCCGCGCCATCGCCATCAGCATCAAAGGTGAATGGCACTGGAGTGACTGCAGCTTGAGATAAACTGGCTGCTAAAAAAAATGAAGTAGCAACTAGCGTTTTAAGTAGTTTCATTAAAAACCCCTGTTTAATATTTGCAATTGATTATTTAATCAAATGGTACGGTGTAAAGCCGTTTGATTATACCCATTGATTTTTTTATTTTGGGTAAACATAGTTAATTATTTATTAATTTATGGTTTTTTTTTAACAAACCAGTATGTTTTTTGTAAGTTTTTTATTGTTTTATATGAATTTAGTGGTATTTTTATAATATTAGCAAATGATTATTTTATTGTTTAAATATATAAAGAGATATTTAAAGTATTAAATGCACCGCTAATTATTTTTTAATATTACTTACAGTATGTAAACATTCTTTTAAATATGCCATCGCCTCTACTGCCAATGTCGCTTCTGCCGTAATGCTAAATTCGATATGTGGCTCTGGGTGCTGGCTATTGCCGTAAGAGGGCAGGCTGCTAAAAGCGATATTGGGGTAGCGTTGGGTAAAGCTTTGCATCTTGCCAATCAGCTCGCCTTCACGGGCGTTGAGCATGATAAAAGAGAGCGTTGTTTCGGGGCTAGCATCAATGTAGTGCTCATCGAGTATCCAATCTAGCATCGGCCATGCCATGCTGGGAAAACCTGGCAGTAAATAATGTGATTTAAAGTAGCAGCCCGCGACTTGGTTCACCGGATTGGGGATCAGTTGGCAGCCTTCAGGAAAATAAGCCATCTGAATTCGGTAGGGGTAGGCGGCTTCTGCAAAACGGCTAGTGATTCGCTCAGCAGCTTCTGGATGCAAGCTCAGTGGGAGCCCTAATGCATTAGCAAAGGCTTGCCGAGTATGATCATCGGGCGTTGCACCAATACCACCGCAAGAAATCACCTGATAGCCTGCGTTTAGGCTACGTTTAAATGCCTCTGCCAGCACATCTGCATCGTCGGGTAGATAATACGCCGCAGCGATTTTATGTCCTCTTGCTTTCAGTGTTTCCAGCATATGAGCAAAATGCTTATCTTGGCGGCGGCCAGAGAGTATTTCGTCGCCAATAATAAAGAGATGAAATGTGGCCATGGTCTTATTTCCTGAAAAGATGGGGGATATTGAAGGGGTATATTGTGTGCTTGCGTAAGATAGATTACTCATCTTAAAAAAACATCTTTCTTTGTAATCCTTAACTTATGCTTTAAAAAATGCCCAATGCATATTGAGCATAAACAACTGTACTTAAAAATATTACTTTGTTCATAAGCCGTGCTTGTTTATGATCAATCCTTTCGGAATCCATAATAACCATGCATCATTATCCTTCTCCCTTATTTGAGCAAAAAATTTGCCCACCCGAGCAATTAGCGGCTCGCCTTGCTAGCCTGCCACGGCCTTTAGTCTTTACCAATGGTTGTTTTGATATTTTGCACCGTGGCCATGTGACTTGTTTGGCGCAAGCGCGCGCCTTAGGAGCAGGCTTGGTGGTGGCTATTAATACCGATGCCTCAGTAAAAAGGCTGGGTAAGGGCGATGATCGCCCGATCAATTCGACAATGCAGCGCGCTGCCGTATTGGCCGCTTTAGAATGCGTTAGCATGGTGACTTGGTTTGATACCGATACTCCACTTGAGCTGATCTTAGCAGTGCGCCCTGATGTGTTGGTTAAGGGCGGCGATTGGGCGCCGGAGCAAATTGTGGGTAGCCAGCAGGTATTAGCTTGGGGTGGCAGCGTGCACTCCATCCCCTTTTTATTTGCAACCTCCACCACCGAAACTATTAAGCGGATACGCCAAAGCTGATGAGTACACGTAATAATTTATTGATTGATTTTATTAATGACCTGAGTGATCAGGGCTATTTAAACCCTATATTTTTTGCGCAGATTGGTTTAATTTTATTGGCGCTGGGGGTATCGTGGTGGGTTAATCGCTCGGTAAAAAATAGAGTTAATCCTGATCAAAATAGCTGGCATTGGCGCTTGGGAGGGGAAGGCTTATTACGCGCATTTTTCCCTTTAAATGCCTATTTGCTGGTGATGCTATCAGGATCATTACTTAAACTATGGTATGCGCATCCGCTAAAATTAATTGCGCTGGCTAGTGTTTTATTATTGGCAATGGCCAATATTCGTATTTTGGTTTACGTGATTCGCCGTGTATTTGATGGCGCGGCATGGGTTATGCGCTGGGAAAAATATATTTCAGGCTCCATTTGGATCGTTTATGCCTTACATGTGCTAGGTATTTTGCCGGAAGTCGCCGAAGTATTAGACGATATTCGTTTTCCAATTGGTAAAGCGCATATATCTGTTTTGACCATTGGCCAGGGTTTATTATCAGTTGCTGCCACTTTGCTGATTGCCATGTGGATAGGGCGTGAGCTAGAGCGGCGTTTGATGTCCAGCCAAATGATGGATATGAATGTACGGGTAGTGTTGTCCAAAATATCTAGCGTCTTATTACTGATTATTGCGATTGTAGTTGCTCTGCCGCTGGTGGGAATTGATCTCACCGTATTATCGGTATTTGGTGGTGCAGTGGGTGTGGGTTTGGGCTTTGGGCTGCAAAAAATTGCGTCTAATTATTTATCAGGCTTTATTATTTTGCTGGATCGCTCGATCAAAATTGGCGATTTAGTACAAATTGATAATCGACTAGGTACTATTAGCAGTATTACAGCGCGTTATGTGGTTTTAAAATCAGCCGATGGCACCGAGGCTTTGGTGCCAAATGACACCTTAATTACCTCTACCGTGGTTAATCAATCGTATAACGATAAATCGATTTGGACGTCGCTACCGATTCAAGTGGCTTACGGAACCGATTTAGATTTTGTTTTAGGATTATTGCGTTCTGTGACAGAAGGCGAGGCCCGTATTCTCAGTGAGCCAGCACCAGGCGCGTTTGTTTCTGCCTTTGCAGATAATGGAATCAACTTAGTCTTGGGCTTTTGGCTGGCCGATCCTGAAAATGGCCAGCTTTCTTTGCGATCTAGTCTAAATCTAAAGATCTGGCGATTATTTCAAGAGCATAAAATTGAAATTCCTTATCCACGTCGAGAAGTCACGCTACTTAATCCTGCGGTAATGCCGCCGCCGATTGATGCTGCCTGATGACTTAGTCTTGCGTAGAATCTACTCTTACAGATAAATAGAACAGGCTTATGCCCGTAGTGGAGATAAAAATGACCTGGCTAAATGGCCTAATTGAGCTGCCTTGGTGGGGCTATATCGTGGTGATGCTGGTGCTGACCCACATCACTATTGCTTCGGTAACGATTTTTTTACACCGCCATCAGGCGCACCGCGCTCTGGATTTACATGCAATCCCTAGCCATTTCTTTCGTTTCTGGCTGTGGCTAACCACTGGGCAGATCACTAAAGAATGGGCTTCTATCCACCGCAAACATCATGCCAAGTGTGAAACGGCAGAAGACCCGCATAGCCCGCAGATTTACGGGATTAAAAAGGTTTTCTGGGAAGGTTATGAGCTCTATCGCGCCGAGGCCGCCAATACAGAAACCATGCAAAAATATGGCCACGGCACGCCAGATGATTGGCTAGAGCGCAATCTCTATAGCAAGCACAATACCCTAGGCCCAGTGCTTATGTTATTGATTGATCTTTGCTTGTTTGGGGCGAATGGCATCTGGATTTGGGCCATTCAAATGATCTGGATTCCGCTGACTGCCGCTGGCATTATCAATGGCATTGGTCATTATTGGGGCTATCGCAATTTTGAATGCGAAGACGCTTCAACTAATATTGTTCCTTGGGGAATTATTATTGGTGGTGAAGAGCTGCACAATAATCACCACACCTTTGGTACATCGGCCAAGATGTCTTATAAGTGGTTTGAATTTGATATTGGCTGGATGTATATCCGCATTATTGAAACGCTGGGCATGGCTAAGGTGCGTAAAATTGCGCCAAAAATGACACTGTCAGATGCGGCTAAGCGTGAGCTGGATGAAGCCTCTTTACAGGCCATTATTGCCAATCGTTATGCGATTGCCGCCAATTACGCACGCACCTTAAAAGGGACGGTAGGGGATGAAGTGGAGCGGATGCGCAGCAATGCCAAGCTGCCACAAATCGATTTTGATCCAGTACGCCAAATGAAAATATGGTTAAAACAGGATGCCAAAGACACGCCTGAGCATGATCAGAAAATTCTAGCCAAGGTACTGGCAGAAAGCACGGTGTTAGAGCAAATCTACCAAATGCGCCAAGAGCTAACGCGGCTTTGGGAGCGCTCCACGCTAACCCGCCCTGAGCTGGTGAAACTCTTGCAGGATTGGTGCAGTCGTGCCGAGGCCAGTGGGATTGCCGCGCTGCAAGATTTCTCTTTCCGACTGCGTACCGTGGTTTGATGATATAAAAAAAGGCGAACGAAGGTTCGCCTTTTTTGTCATTACTATACTGCAGCGGGATTTTCTCCCCAGCATAAACCTCCAATCTTGAAACACAGGGGGCGGAGTTTCACAGAGAAAACCTCCACTTTTTATGTTTTTCTCCGTGGCCCTCTGTATTCTCTTTTTCCTCCGTGGTTTAAGACTTGGGTTTTGCTGAATCGTTTAAGATTTGGCAATCTCAGCGCATTGTGGGATTATTTTTAATATTATTTAAAGGAGTTCTAAATGTCATCCATTCAACGCTATCACGTCGGCCCGCGTTTATCTGAAATCGTGGTGCATAACAATACGGTTTACTTAGCTGGCCAAATTGCCGACACGCTGGAATTAGATGCAAAAGGCCAAACGCTTGAAGTATTAGCTTTTATTGATAAATTATTGGGTGAAATTGGTTCAGATAAACAAAAAATCCTTTCGGTAACGATTTATCTGGCTGATATGGCAGATTACGATGCAATGAATATTGCTTGGTCAGAATGGGTGCCTGCCGGTCATACCCCTTGCCGTGCCACAGTAGAAGCCCGTTTGGCTGATCCGCGTTATAAAGTAGAAATGTCGGTAGTGGCTGCGCTGTAATGTAGGGGCACGGCATGCCTAGAGGAGAAGGATAATGAAACATATGCTGTTGGGCTATATCGCAGGCTGGGCGGATTGGTCAGGTTTGCCCTTAGAGCGAGATGCAGCAAGGCTTACGCATATCTGCTACGCCTTCGCCAATATCCATGATGGTGATGTCGTGCTGTTTACGGAGAAAACGTCCGAGCAAAGCCAGCCAAGGGCCGTAGAAGGTATTGCCCATTTACGCGGCTTACGCTCGCGCCATCCTCACCTTAAATTACTATTTTCGATTGGTGGCTGGGAGGCGGATGGCTTTTCAGATGCGGCGCTGACGGCAAAATCGCGCGAGTATTTTGCCGCGTCGGCCATTCATTTTATGCAGTTGCATGGTTTTGATGGCATTGATTTAGATTGGGAATACCCAAGTAATGATATGGCTGGGATTAAATCCCGTGCCGAGGATAAAGCCAATTTCACGCTGATGTTGGCCGAAATCCGCAGGCAACTAAATACCCTTGCAAAGCGTGAATCACGCCCTGATGCCTATTTATTAAGTATTGCCGCTGGTGCAGGGCAATACTATTTAGATGGCGTAGATATGCCAGCCGTGGCCGAGCTATGCGATTTTGTTAATCTAATGACTTACGATTTTTATAATGGCTGGGCCAAGCGAGCAGGCCACCATAGCAATCTATTTAATACCCCGCTCGACCCTGAAGGCGATAGCTGTGCCAAATCGGTGGCGCTGTTTACGGCCAATGGCTTACCCGCAAGCAAATTAGTTTTGGGCTGTGCCTTTTATGGCCGCAGCCTGCTTGCCCCTGCTTTAGGCGAGGCTGGCATCGAAAAAAGTAATGGCGCGGCCAGCTATAGCAAAATCGTGCATGAGCTGATTTCTGCTGGTGCAGTAAAGCATTGGGATGACGATGCAAAAGCACCGTGGTTAATGGCTGGCGATCGATTTGTGAGCTATGAAGACGAAGCCTCTATCGCCCACAAAATGGCGTTTGTGAAGCAACACGGCTTAGCTGGGGCGTTTTTTTGGGAATACTCAGAAGACAGAGATGGCGTGCTGATGGATGCGCTGTGGGAAGGGCTGCAATACGAATAGTGATGTAGGCTGCTAAATATGGACACCTTCAATTGAGATAAAATCATCTCTGGAGGTAAGTCATGGCAAGTCGTTATACCGCTGCATTTCGTGCAGAAGCCGTTAAATTAGTACTCGAACAAC